>NZ_JAKJJX010000027.1:0-90517 GCF_022320765.1 Clostridium sp. YIM B02569
GCTACTGGAGTTACAGGTTCCACTGGATCTACTGGTGCAACCGGAGCTACCGGAATTACAGGTTCCACTGGATATACTGGCGCAACTGGAGCTACTGGAGTTACAGGTTCTACCGGATCTACTGGCGCAACCGGAGCTACTGGAGTTACAGGTTCCACTGGATCTACTGGTGCAACCGGAGCTACCGGAATTACAGGTTCCACTGGATCTACTGGTGCAACCGGAGCTACCGGAGTTACAGGTTCTACCGGATCTACTGGCGCAACCGGAGCTACTGGAGTTACCGGTGTAACTGGACCTACTGGCGCACCGCAACTAGCCTTCACCGATGCTGGCGGTACACTTGCTGCTTCTATTACTATTGGCACTGAAACCTCAGTAGTAAGTACAAATATAAGTACGACAACTGGTCAGAATGTTAAAGTTGATTTTGCAGTTGGCATTCAGGTAGTTACTACTGCAAATTCTTCCATAGCCTTCCAATTAAGACTATACAGTAATGGTACTTTGGTTGCGTCCAGAGAAGTTGAGCGAGTAATTTCAAGTGCTGGAACTCAGCGTTTCCCTGTTAGTAACACTTACGTTGACACAGCAACGACAACAGGAACAACGACCTATGACGTAAGACTTGTTTTTCTAACAGCTACTAATGTCGCTTCTGCCACTGCAATTAATAGATATTTAAACTGTATAGCTTTCTAATGATTTTTTAATTTTTATAAGGATGCTCTTCTTGAGCATCCTTTCCTCTGTTTGTTTTTTAATAAAACAGAATCTTTTTTCCTTTTATATAGAAATATATTATTTCACATATATTAAAGCAAGGTAGATTAACTACTACTGCTGACCAAAAAGTAAAATTAGACTCTTTATTAGCAATTCAATATGTATCAAAATATTTTTACTACCATATTATATAGTGTAAAACTTTAAAGAAGGTGGTTATTTGATAACTATTAGTCTCTGTATGATAGTTAAAAATGAAGAAGATGTAATTGCAAACTGCTTGGAATCAGTAAAAGATATAGTCGATGAAATGATAATTGTTGATACTGGCTCTGATGATAAGACAAAAAAAATTATTAAAAGATATACAGATAAAATTTATGATTTTAAATGGATTGATGATTTTTCTGCCGCAAGAAATTTTGCTTTTAGTAAAGCTACCAAAGATTATATTCTTTGGTTAGATGCTGATGATGTTGTATTGCCTGAAGATGGCGAGAAATTCAAAGATTTAAAAGAAACTTTAGATCCTACTGTTGATTCTGTAACTGCCAAGTATAATACAGCTTTTGATGAATACGGAAATGTCACTGCAAGTTACAGGCGTAATCGCCTAGTTAAGAGGAGTAATAATTTTCAATGGTTTGGCTTCGTTCATGAATATCTAGCAGTTGGGGGAAATATAATCAATAGTGAAATTGCAATAACTCATAGAAAGTTAAAACAAACTCCAAAACGAAATCTAGAAATTTATCAGAATAAATTAAAAGAAGGAGTTGTATTTACACCAAGAGATATTCTCTACTACGGTAATGAATTATATGACCATAGAATGTTTGATGAAGCATTGCAATACTATAATAAATTTTTGGATTCAAAGCAAGGCTGGTTTGAAGATAATATCAGAGTCTGTGAAAAAATATGTGATTATTATCAATCAATAGATAAGGTAGAAGATGGGAGAAGATATGCATTTAGGAGCTTCGAATATGACACTCCTAGAGCTGAAGCTTGCTGTAAAATAGGCTTTTCTTTTTTACATGAAAAGAAGTATAAGCAGTCAGCTTTTTGGTACGAACAGGCTACAAAACTAGAAAAACCAAAAGACAGCTGGGGATTTTTCAATGATGCATGTTGGACATGGTTACCTCATTTACAACTATGTGTTTGCTATGATAGACTTGGAGATCACAACTTAGCATATGAGCATAATGAAATTGCTGCCAAATTTAGGCCTAATGATTCACGCATACTATACAATAGAAACTATTTTAAAAGTATAGGAATTGGTTAAAAAAGTACAGAGTATCTTTATGTTACTCTGTACTTTTTTATTAAACTTCAAGTAACAATAGCATTATGAAATTCATAAAATATATTAATTTTAAATTGTCTATTATAAATAAACCGAATATTTTAAAGAACCTATTTAATATTATAAATAGCTGCTACAGATGTAATAAAAAAACAAATGAATTTAAGTTATTATTGCCAAATTGAAAGGTGGCTTATGATTAATGCATGTCCAAAAAGTTTTAACAAATATTACTTGTAAAGAATATTGTACTTCTCATAATTATAAATATTCTGTTATAAAAGAAGCACATCCTCAGAAAATATACTTGCCAAATTATAGTGATAATACCGAAGCGATTGCGTCTATAGATAGTAAATTTCCTGAAATTTATACAGCTGAATTATCTAATGTAAATTTAATTGGTGCTAACCCTATAATTTTTGATGATAAAAATTTTTGTATCTATGATTTAGCATTTAAGAATCATGAGAATAAATTTGATTTTAGAGGCAATAACATTTTTGACATGAGAAATCGTCAAGCTTTTATTGGTTATACTGAATCATCTAAAATTATTAAGGAAGGAATAATGCTTACTTCCAGTGCCTCTTCTAATTATTCCCACTTTCAAATTGAAGTAGCTTCTAAATTATTACTTGTAAATGAAATTTCCGAATATAACCACATTCCAATATTAGTTGATGCGATTTGTCTTACTATACCTCAGTTAAAAGAAGAATTGGAAATGTTAAATAAGCAAGGAAGAGAGATTATCCCTTTAATTAGCGGTTATAGTTATAAAGTAAATAAACTAATATACGTTTCGGATTTAGCGATTTATCCCTTAAATCTAAAACCGGGCTTTTTAGTAAAATATGAAGATATTATCATTGATGATCTGGCTATTAAACCTCTAAATAAAAATTTATCAATGCAAAATAATAATCTTCATAGAAAATTATATATTTCAAGAAGAAAATCTCCCATACCAAGGTTAGAAAATCAAATTGAAGTAGAAAATATTTTTAAATCCTTTGGTTTCGAAATTATATTTCCTCAAGATATGTCTTTTCATGATCAATTGCAGACTTTTTCTGAAGCAGAATTCATAGCTGGTGCATCTGGTGCTGGACTTACAAATGTAATATTTGCAAATAAAAATGCAAATATAATATTTATACAGCCAAAGAACATCCAATCACCATGGTACTCAACTATAGCTGGTATATCTGAATTAAAATACTATTTTCTAGATGGAGGTCTTTCAGGGCACTCCAATATGCCATATTATCAAGGTACTTTTATATTAAATGAAGAATATTTAAGAAATTTTCTAAACACTCTCTTAAAAACTAACTAGATAAACTCTTTTATTATATTAATATGATAAAAGTAGTTTTAAGTAACTAAGCTGTTAGGGAAGGTGCAGTATCAAATGGTAATAAATATAAATGAAAATAAAATCGCATTTATTACGTGCGTAGATGATGAAGCTTCATATGAAAGAAGTCTATCGTATATTAATAAACTTCAAGTACCTAGTGGTATTGAAATTGAAATAATAGCTATAAGAGACGCCAAAAGTATAGCTTCTGCATATAATGAAGCAATTCAAAAAAGTGACTCTAAATATAAGGTTTATCTTCATCAAGATGTTTATATACAAAATAACAATTTTATAAATGAAATATTAAATATATTTAAAAAAGATTCAAATATAGGACTTATTGGTATGGTTGGAGCAAAAATCATTCCAGTATCAGGAATATGGTGGGAGGATTCAAAAAAAGTAGGAAAAGTCTACGACAGTCATAGTGGAACCATGGACTTATTAATTTTTAATAAAATTAATGATTTATATTCCGAAGTAAAAGGAATAGATGGATTTATGATGATAACACAATATGATCTTCTCTGGATAGAAGATATTTTTGATGGATGGCATTTTTATGATGCCTCACAGAGCATTGAATTTATAAAAAAGGGCTTTAAGGTAGTAGTTCCTAATCAAAAATTTCCGTGGTGCATTCATGATTGCGGAATTGTAAATACAACAAACGGCTTTGAAGAATATCGCAATAAGTTCTTGGATACTTACTCTAAAGACATATTTCCTTTAGTTAGCATATTAATTCCTGCTTACAATCAGACTAAATATCTAAAGTCTGCACTTGACTCCGCACTAAACCAAACATACCGAAATACTGAAATTATTATATGTGATGATAGTACTACCAATGATGTACAAGCTTTGATTGAACAATATATGTTAAAAAACAATAAAATTAAGTATTTTAATAATGGCGGTCCACTTGGTCATAGAGGTAAGCTTAACGTTAATAAGTGTTTTAGAGAGTCATCAGGTGAATATATAAACTATTTATTACACGATGATCTTTGGGACTTTAATAAAATAGCTAAAATGATTGATTATTTTCTTTATGATGATACCCTCTCTCTAGTAACAAGTTATAGAAAAATGATTGATGAGAATGGTAATTATTATAACGATAATTTTAGAACTGTCTGTCAATATTCTTATGATACTCTCTTAACCGGAGAAGAAGCTGGGAAAAAACTTCTTTTATCAATGATTAACTATATTGGTGAACTGACTACTGCTATGTTTAAAAGAAAAGCCTTGGAATTTGACTGTGAAAACCATAATTTAATCGACTATGATAAATACCAAATATACTGTTTAGGTGATATATCCTTGTGGCTTAAATTATTGCAAAAAGGAAATATGATGTATATTTCTGAACCTTTAAGTAATTTTAGAATTCATAATTCTCAGAGCATTCAAGATACCACTTTAGCTTTCTGGGCTTCACTTGATTTTTTTAAGCTGATTATTTCTTCATATGAAGATGGATTTTTTCTTAAAGATAAAAGAGAGCTTCTACAAAGTCTTTTAGCATGGTATAAAGAATATAATGGAGACCTCATTAGATTTATTGAACAATATAATAATGAAGCTGAAAATAATGAAGAAGTAATGAAACTTAAAGATGAATATATACGTTGTTACACTAAATTTATAAATATATTATTAGAGTAATTGCATCATTTACTAAACTTAAGCTTATATCAATCGAAGTTTAATATAAGATACTATCAAATAAATAACAAGTCCACTTGCAAGGCTATTTGGGACTCGTTATTTATTTTCATGTGCCTAACTTCAATGTTTTGATATAAGCTTAAGTCCAATAATTGTTTAAATTATTTATATTGATAGGTAATTTTATCTTATAAATAAAGTATATATTGATCATATGCCACAGCTGATGCACCGAAACCTTCCTTTTGATTTATTAATCCTTCATTTAGATATCTTCCCTTGTTTTCATTTGATATACCAAAATCAAAATATTCTTTGTCATTATAAATTTCATTAATCAACTTATCAAAAATAATATCTAAAGCACCTATTGCTTTACCCTCTTCTGATGCCGATATATATTGAACATGAACATTTTCCTTATTTTCATAAACTACTACTCCGCCTAATAAAGTATTATCTTTGTAAGAACAAAACAACTTTATATTATTAGGAAAGATACTAGCAAGACTTTTAATTTCATTTACTGTATGAACAGGTCTTGATTCATGCTTTTCCATGAGATTCTGCTCTAAAATCACCCAATATTTATCATAGTCATTAGTTTCTAAGACAATTATATTATTTTTTAAGGCCTTATTTATCTGTCTTTTCCTTCTGGTTTCATAATCATTCTTTGTATTTAATTTTATTGAAGATGAAATATTTCTAATATAGAGTTTAGCATTATTTATAAATAATGCATATAAATCCTCCTGTGAAGGAATTTCATGATAAATATAAGGAATAGGCTTATATAAGATTGTTTTAATATTTTTCCCTTTACAAAAATTAATTAGTAAATTGAACATTTCTAACATAGTAGTAGTTTTCATTTTCTTATCTAATATAAAGCCACCATAGGTTAACCCGCCATGACTCATAAGCTCATTACCTTCTATATTTGTTGGAAGTATCCCTATCAAATTTTTCTTATTGTCGTAAAACATAAGAGACATATCAGTAAATCTATCTTTATGATAATCCATATATTCTCTCATAATAAGAAATGTAGCGTTTTTACTTTTCCTTACAAATTCATTCCAAATGCTTTTTTTATCTTCACTATACACTTCTAAATACATTAAATAATTACTCCTCCAAAATTGCATAGCCAAAGCCTGTCTTACCATGCCTATTTCCATTATAAAACATGTAAGTTTTACTATTGAATTTTACTATATTAGGATAACAAATCATTTCTGAATCCCAGCCACTTTCCGATTTTTCAATTCCTGCTTCTTCATCTAGTCTTGTCCAATCAAGTCCATTTTTTGATGTTGCAAATCCAATTTTATATGGTTCATTGGTGCTTCTTATTGAATACCACATTTTATACATATCATTTTCCTTTACAACCCATGGTCTTCCAAAACCATATTCATATTCATTCTTAAAGCTTATACATGTATGATTTTCACTAATCCATTCAATTCCATCATATGAATAGGCATATTTTATAACATATTTAGGATAACTTTTATCATTTACTAGAATCCAGTTTATAGCAGAAACATACCAGCATTTAAAAATATTATCTTCTACTATTATGCTTGTTGCAGAACGCAAATACGGTTCTTCTTTCGTTCTATCAAGAACAGGCACCTTGGAGATTTTAGTAAAATTCTCCCCATCCTCGCTTATAGCTAAACCTGCAAAAAGCATATAAGGTACTCTTTCACATCTTTGCCACCCATAATAATATAAATATTTTTTGTTATCCACTGTTAAGATGCAGGATGGATTAACCCCAGAATCGTCAAAGGTCCCAATATTTCCTATATCTAAGACTGGCTTCTCACTTATATTTTTTATATTTTTTAAGTTTAACATGTCCACATCAATATAGCCGATTCTACCATACATTTCTCTATCCAGTGTGGCAAAATAAATTCTTATAGTGTCATTACTTATAATATCTGCAGTTGGGATGAGTGCATAGCTCTGCATCCACTCAAATTCACCTTTAGGTGAAAATATTAACCCTTGCTTATTCCATTTCATAAAATCATTCCTTTAAAGAATTCTTTGTTCTTTCAGATAAAAATTCCACATCAGATGCTTTACCTTTTACAATTTTGCCACTCTCAATGTCTTTTAAAACTAAAACACCTGCTCCAACAATACAGTCACTTCCTATTTTAATATTATTTATTATCGTTGCATTAACCCCTATAAAACAATTATCGCCTATATTACAAAATCCGGATACAACTGCATGAGATGCTACAAAGCAATTATCTCCAAACCTTGAATGATGGCCAATATGATTTCCACTCCATAAAACAGTATTATTACCCAATTCAACAAATGGCTGCACCACGTTGTTTTCAAATATAAAGCAGTGTTCTCCTATCTTTACATTTTTCCATACAAAAGCATGTGAACTAATATATGAAGCTAATTTATATCCTTTATCTTTGCATTCCTTCATTAATCTTGTCCTTAATCTATTTAATTTCTTATAGACTGTTGCAACAAAAACATAATGATTCTCTGGATTATACAATTTTTCTATGTCTTCAAGAGGAATAACTGGTAATCCAAGCATTTCTTCATCTTTTAAATAATCTTTTTCAACAGAAAAGGCTACAACCTCATAATCAGAATCATAAGTAAAATATTCATATGCTATTTGCGCAAATGCGCTATCACCAATAATTATTAATTTTTTATTTTTATCCATTTATTTATCCTCCTAAATTAAGGTCTTATAATTAATATATCTTCTCTCCTGTTTGCCATTGGAAGCTTTTTATCCTGAGGAAGTATATAACTGTCAAATCCTGCTAGCCTACACCTTTGAATAATTGACATTACAACCGAGTCATCCATATTTTTTGCCTCAATATTGTTGAATTTTACTATAGGTTGCTCTTTAGTACCTGTGAAATTTTGATGATACTTTATACCTTGATTTGAAGAAAAAAATCTTTTTCTTTTTGATATATTAGGGATATCTCCAATAAGCATTACTCCTAATTCTTTTAAAAGAGTAAGTGAGGTATCAATAAAATTGAATATACTTTGTTCAGTAAATGCATATTGAATTACGCTGTAAGTTATAATACAATCAATTTTTCCTATATAATTTTGTATAAATTTTTCACATGATTTAGGATAATATCCTTTGACTTTTAATACAAAATCATATTCCGGCAGATGATTCAGCATTTCTTCTGAATCAATGAGTATTAACTTATGCTTATTTGTCTTGCAGTATTCAATTAGCATTAAAGTTAAGTTACTACAACCACATCCAATATCTAAAATTGTTTTATTTTTTTCATCTTCCATTCCAAGCTTAGTTATTATGTCATCAAATATAATTTTTTCCTTATTCTGTCTATATTCAATTGGAAAACCAACTTTTTCAATATCATTTAATTTATCATTTTGGGCTAATTCCTTAAATTTTTCATAACTCAAATCCTCAAATATATCTGATTTTAAGTCCACATTATACCTCTCCTTAAATATTTATCATATATTGCAAAAATGATTCTTCATCATAATATTAAATGTATTTCAAGAATTTTAGTCGTGATTGTGAATTGCAACATATATATCATACTTTCTAATTTATGTTTTTTATCACCATTATAGACCATCCAATAATCTTTTATTAAAAATGCTATTAATATAAAATCAAATAAAAAAACAAGTTTATATTCTAAAATTTGCTTTTAAATTTATTCCATGTAAGCTTTAAGTACACTTTCTTGCTATCAGCATAGAATATATAGATGAGCTAATTTTTTTATGATATGGAGATGAATAAATGTATAATTGTTCCATGTTTAAATTTTTAAGTATAAATAGCAACTATGGAAATCTAACGCCTATTGAGGAGGTATTTGATGTTCCTTTTGACATAAAACGAATTTATTATATTACTAATGTCCCACAGGGTGTATCAAGAGGCTTTCATGCTCATAGAAGACTTCATCAGGTGCTCATATGTATAAACGGCTCTGTAAAAATAAAATTAAAAAATCCTAAGGAAGAATCAGAAGTTATATTAAACGACTCATCTGATGGATTATATATTGGTCCTTACGTTTGGAGAGAAATGTATGATTTTAGTGAGGATGCGATTCTCTTAGTACTTGCATCGGATTATTATAATGAAAATGATTATATACGAAATATTGATTTTTATATGAATGAAGCTGCAACTAGATATTAGGAAGTGATTTTATGAAAATACCTTTTTTAAAACTTGAACGAATGCATGCTGAAATAAGAAATGAAATTTTATCTGCTTTCGAAAAAATATATGATAAAAATATCTTTATTTTAGGAGATAGTGTAACTGCTTTTGAAAGAGAATTTGCTAAATACTGCAATGTCGCCCATTGTATAAGTTGTGGAAATGGATTAGATGCACTTTCAATAATTTTACGAGGATATGATATTGGAGAAGGTGATGAAATTATTGTACCTTCTAACACTTACATTGCAACTTCACTTGCTGTTTCTTATGTCGGTGCTAAAGTGGTTCTGGTAGAACCCGATATTAAAACCTTTAATATAGATGTAAGTAAAATTGAAGCTGCTATTACTTCAAGAACGAAAGCAGTTATTGCAGTTCACTTATATGGTAGACCGGCAGAAACAGATAAAATAAAATTATTATGCGAGAAATACAACTTAAAGCTAATTGAAGATGCTGCTCAGGCTCATGGTGCTATATATGGTGGAAAGAAGGCAGGCAATCTTGGTGATGCAGCTGGTTTTAGTTTCTATCCCGGAAAAAATTTAGGTGCATTAGGTGATGGTGGAGCTATCTTAACAAATGATGATATTTTGGCTAAGAAGGTCCAAGCTATAAGAAATTATGGATCAACAATTAAATATTATAACGAATATAAAGGAGTTAATTCCAGGCTAGATGAAATACAAGCCGGATTTTTGAGCATAAAGCTTAAGTATCTTGATAAATGGAATTTTGATAGGCAAAAGACTGCTAAACTTTATTTAGAAGGAATTAATAATAATAAAATAATTCTTCCATATGTAGACTCTGCTCAAGAATCCATATGGCATGTCTTTCCTATAAGAACAGAATTTAGAGATGATCTACAAAGTTATTTGAAAACTAATGGAATTGGCACTTTAATTCATTATCCAGTACCTATTCATCTTCAAAAAGCCTATAAAGATTTAGGATATAAACCAGGCGATTTTAAAGTGGCAGAAGATATATCAAATACCGAATTAAGCTTGCCTTTGTGGTATGGAATGAATAAAAATGAAATTAATTATATAATAGATACTTTAAACAAGTGGTAAATATCGCGAGAATAAAATTTTTTTCTTTAGTAATATACTAGCAAATGCTCAAAAGGACCTACATTTTTATTTTGTAGATCCTTTTATATAAATACTTAATTATTTTCTTTATTTAATTTACCTTTTATTTGTTTTGCGATTTCATTTGCAGCAATCATCCCAGTTTGAAGGGCACCTTGTTGACTTACATGCTTTTGTGATATATGCTCCCCTGCAAAAAATACTCGATTTTCCATTTCAGGAACCGTTACATCATAAGAAAACAGTGTTTTGTCTTCAGGCTTTGATAATGCTCCTGCCGTCCATATATACTGTACATCTGACCAAATCAATGATTTGTAATCAATTACTTTGTCATCAAGATAATGAGGAGTAAGGCCATGAACTTTTTCTATATACCTTATTACATCATCAATTAATAGTTCTGGACTTTCATTTCCAAGTCTCATTGCTTCCTGACACCAAGTATAACTAGCTAATAATACGCCTGCTTCATTTGGAGTTACTCCAGGTTTTAATACCCATTTACCATATTTATTAACTACAGCTTTAGAGTGATCAGAAGGATAGTAAATTGAAGTTAATGGAAGATCGGTAAACGAACATCCTCCTATTATCTTTTTTGATGCATTTCCCATTTCCCAAAATCTTTCCTTAAGAAATAGATATATCTTATGTGATGTCTCATTGTTCATTTCATTTATAGCTTGTATTTTTTTTGTTGTAAAAAGAGGTTCTATTTCAATTCTTCTTAAGCTAGAAAATGGTATTGAACATATTACATAATCAAATTCTTCAGATGTTTTTCTATTATCTCTATTATCTGTATATTTAAGTATAATTTTATCTTTTGTAGAATCATTATATATTCCACAAATAGGGAACCCCATTTTTATTTCAATTTTCCCTAATTGTTCTTTACTAATGCCATTATAAGCTTCTTCATTTCTATCACAAAGCGCTTCATATAAAGAATGAGGTAAGTTTATCATTCCTTCAGTAATACGATAATTATATTCAAAATCTGCTGTATAATATTGCTGAAGCATCTCAGTAAGACTTAAATTAAAAAATTGTTCTTTACCTCCCAAGCAGCCAAGCATTGTTATAAAATCCTGACTGACATCCATATTCTTACACGCATTTCTATAACTTAATTTATCTATGTCTATTATACTATCTGAGTATTCTGCTTTTACTTGAATTAATTCCCTTCTTACTTCTGTAGGGAGCGATTTCAAATATTTTTCATATATCTTTCTATAAAATTCAAACCATATTTGTTTTTTCTCTGTTTCACTCAGATTAAATTTAGAATATATATTATTTTCTACACTTTTTCCTTTAGCATCATTTACTGCTCGTTCATTTCTAACATATAACAAAGCATTATCATTATTATTTACAAAGGGACTTGTATGAAGTTTAAAGAGATTTATATAATGCCAAGTAGTTTCATGAGATATAGGTATACTCATTGGCCCTAATTCACCATAATATTTTTTATTTCTATCAAAATAATGGGTGTATACTCTTCCTCCTATCCTCTGACTTGCTTCAAATAAAGTAATGTTGCATCCTGTCTTTCTAAGTTCAAAGGCAGCAGCTAAACCAGCTTCTCCAGCACCAATTACTGCTACCTTTGTATCTTTAGCTATTCCTATTTGACAAATATTTGTTATCTCTTCTGGAGGGCTCATTAAATCAATTATATTCTCTAGATCATCTAATCTATTTTGTAACTTGAGTATATATTCAAGCATGGTATGTCTTTCGCACTCACCAGGATTATCTATTTGGTAAGGAGAGTTTGAATTATTATAAGAATTCATAACTTTCACATCCTAATATCTTTATTACATATATAATTATATATGTACCGCTTCTTTAGTCTGATGTTATCCTGTTTTATAAATTCTCATTATTGCCACTAATAGTTTTTCTATATCATCAAATGTATTAAAATATCCAGGACTAACTCTTACTGTGCCGGCATATTCTGTACCAATAAGTTCATGTATTAATGGTGCGCAATGGTAACCTGTTCGTACAGCAATTCCCTCTTCATTCAATTGGTCACCAACAATAGAAGCATCAATTCCATCTATATTGAATGAAATTACTGATCCTCTTCTCTTTACAGAATCACTTCCATAGATCTTTATATAAGAAAGTTTTTTCAGTTCTTCCAATAAGTATGATATTAATTCCTTTTCACATTTTTGTATGTTATCTATTCCAATTCGATTAATGAATTTAATACCTTCTCCAAGACCAGCAATACCAGGTGTATTTAATGTTCCACTTTCAAACTGATCTGGCATGAAGTCTGGTTGAATCATGAAATGAGAATTGCTTCCTGTTCCACCTTCTTTAAAATTTTTTAATTTTATTCCTTCTCTTATAAATAGGCCGCCTGTTCCTTGAGGTCCCAACAATCCCTTATGTCCTGAAAAAGCCAATAAATCAATATTATTTTCTTCTACATCAATTGGAATGGCTCCAACACTTTGAGATGCGTCTAGCATAAATATAATTCCTTTTGACTTTAAAAGGTTTCCTATGTTTTTGATATCTTGAACACTCCCAAGTACATTGGATACATGATTAATAATGACCATTTTTGTATTTTTATTTATCACCTCTTTAATATCCCTAATATTAACATAACCAGCTTTATCAGCACTTACTAATGTTACTTCAACCCCATTTTCACTTAGAGAGTGCAGTGGCCTTAAAACGGAATTATGTTCGATCACTGTGCTTATAACATGATCTCCTTTTTCTAAAACTCCTTTAATTCCTATATTTAAAGCTTCTGTTGCATTGCTTGTGAAAATCAAATTAAATGGACTAGGAATATTAAATAACTTACATATTTCTTCTCTTGTTTCCATAATTTTCGAAGCCGCTTTTATAGCCATGTCATATGAACTTCTTCCAGGATTAGCAGCATAGCTTTTCATACATTTTAGTACTTCATTATAAACTTCTGATGGTTTTGGAAATGACGTAGCCGCATTATCTAAATAAATCATATAAAGCTCCTTATTAAATATAAGTGTTATACCAATTCAATTGTTCTAATAGACTCTATTAATATTTAACACAATAAATTGTAATGAAATTAGACTCAATAATAAAAAGGATGATTGAAATTTTAGAGTTTACTTTATATTAAGTAATCATTTGTATAATGTAATAATGCATAGTTCTATACAAAATAGAAGAAACATCTAAAAGTAAAATTTCTAATTTCGAAATAATAACAATCATCCTTGTAGACAAAGCTCTTACAAATGATTCTGAAAATCACAATTTAATTTTCTTTAAAAGAACTTAAAAGGTCTATTTTCTAATATTTGTTATAGAACAAGGTTTAATAGAGCTAAAAGAAACTTTTAGAAGATTATCATTTAAAAGAAATATTTGCTAATTGTTCTCGTCAGCATTATCATCACAATCTGGGAACAATGGCTCTAAGTTTTGATCAGGATAGAACTTAGGAATTGGAGCTCGTACAAATTTTTCACATGGGTCTTCCTCTGGTTCTTCTTTACATGGTTCTTTTGGTACTGGACAATAATCATAAGCAGGAATGAGAAGTTGTACAATAAGTTCACATTTTACAACAATGTAGTAACCTAAAGTTATATCTAAAACACTGTCACAATTTTCATCTTCAACTATTTCACCATTTAAAGCTTGAGCAACCATTTCAAGTTTTATTATATTAGAATCTAAATCTTGTGCATCTATAACTGGTACATAACTTGCAGAAATTTGTGCTACAGAATCTGGACAATAGAACTTACCAATTACATCCGTTCTATTAATTTCATATAATTCACTTTTGTTTACACCATTGCAGTCAATATAATCTGCATAAAAAGAAATAATGTAAGAAATGACTATTTTCTTAAAGCCAGGTTTTCCTTTAAGTGGAATCTTATCTACCGATATTAATTTTACATTGAAGTCTCTACTTCCAATATATCTCTTTGGATCTATTAGTGGATCGCTTCTTAATTCGCAATCTGTAGTATTTGTATCAGGACCTTCGCAGTATACAAGACATCTTTTTATTAAGCATTGATCAAAGATTTTAGGTATTTCAACGCAAACTAACTCAGAAGGATCTGGTAAACGTCCTTGTTTATTTACAATACCAGGACGTGGTGAGAATTTTTTGAAGTTAATGGACATAAATTTTCCTCCTCTTGAAAGATTATGATAAATGTAAATTTATTTAGTATTTATAGTACATCATATGTGTGAACATAAAAGTGGTGACATTTAAAAAAAAATTTTTTCCATTTAATTAATAACATTACTCATATAAAAATAATTATTTAATCATCTGATATAGATAAAAGATATATAACTTAGGGCTATGCAGTGGCTTTGAGTTAATATCTTCACTAGAAATTATAAATATTTTTTCAGAATAAAAATATTTATAATTTCGGTAAGTTCAAAAATGAGTATTATTCTTAAATTACATATATATCGCAATGCATAATACACATTTCACAATTACGGCTAAAATTCTTGAAATATTTTTAGAATTATCCTGAAGAATTATTTTTGCAATATATATAAGTTTAAATTATACCTATTTAAATCATATATTATAATCTGGATATTTACTCAATTCTAACTCACTTAACATTGAATTAGCTTTATCCTTTTCAGATAAAATCACATTTTCTATATTTTCTAAAGGCCAATTAACATTTATATCCGGATCGTTCCACATAATTCCGCATTCATACTCTTTTGCATAATAATCTGTACATTTATAATTTAGTATAGCTTCATTAGAAATCACTAAAAAACCATGGGCAAAACCTTCTGGAACATAGAACTGTTTCTTGTTTTCTTCACTTAAAACGATTCCTTCCCAGTTACCATAAGTTTTGGAGCCATTTCTTAAATCAACGGCCACATCAAAAACTTCACCTTTTGTTACTCTTATAAGCTTACCTTGACTATGCTCTCTTTGAAAATGAAGCCCTCTTAGAACCCCTTTAACTGACTTAGATTCATTATCTTGAACAAAATTCATATTAAAGCCAGCTGCTTCAAATTGTTTTTTATTGTAATTTTCCATAAAGTAACCTCTATTGTCCCCAAAAACTTTAGGCTCTATTATATAAAGGCCTTTTATTTTGCTTTCGTAAAAACTGAAATTTCCCATATTCACACCTCTAAATTTGTAATACACTTGTTATTATATTCATGAACTTCGCCTTCCTCTACCATATCCATTAAATATTTTCCATATCCTGTCTTCATTAATGATTTAGCAAGTTCTATAACTTTTTCTGATGTTATCCAGCCTTTTCTATAAGCAATTTCTTCAAGACACGCTATATATATTCCTTGGGTATTCTGAATTGCATCAACGAAATTAGATGCTTGAAGCATAGATGAATGTGTTCCTGTGTCTAGCCAAGCCATTCCTCTTCCTAGTAGATCAACTTTCAATTTTCCTTCATTCATATAGGCTTTATTTAGATCTGTTATTTCTAGTTCTCCTCTGGCAGAAGGTTCTAACTCTTTAGCCTTTTTGACTACTGTATTATCATAAAAATAGAGACCTGGTACAGCATATTTTGATTTTGGATTTTCTGGTTTTTCTTCTAATGAAATGACTTTGCCGTTAGCATCAAATTCAACCACTCCAAAGGCCTTTGGATTTTGAACATAGTAACCAAATATATATGCTCCACTATCTAGATTAGCCGCTTTCATTAAATGTTCTGAAAAGCTTTGCCCATAGAAAATGTTATCTCCAAGTATCATTGCTACATTATCATTACCAATAAACTTTTCACCGATAATGAATGCCTCTGCAAGGCCATTGGGTTTTTCTTGAATAGCATAATCAATATTTAATCCTAATTCTTTTCCATCATTAAATAATTCTCTAAAATTTTTTATATCTCTTGGAGTTGATATAATTAAAATGTCTTTAATTCCCGAAAGCATTAATACTGACATTGGATAATAAATCATTGGTTTGTCATATATTGGCACCATTTGTTTAGATATCGATTTTGTCACTGGATAGAGACGAGTCCCAGAACCGCCTGCTAAAATAATTCCTTTCATTTTAATCCCCCATAATATTCTGATTAATTGTCTAACTTCAGAATAAATTCGTTTATTAATTATGTTATGAAAAAGTATATTATATAGTTACTTTCTAAAATCATAAAATTTAAGTTGTCATTAATGCAATATCCCCCATTTGTAACAAAATATAATACAAATCATACTATGTAATAGCATGGCATACAATGCTATGCTTGTTTATAAAGGGGGTTAAAAAAATTGTGGGATACGATGATTTTTTTGATGAGAATATAGATAACAAAAGAAAATATTCTTCTATTGATAAAAAAAATGACGATAGATATGACTTAGAATGCTTAATGGGATTAATAGATTTTGATAACTGTAAGAGAGGACCACAAGGACCACAAGGACCACAAGGACCACAAGGTGCTCAAGGCGCACAAGGAGCTCAAGGACCACAAGGTACTCAAGGTGCTCAAGGACCACGAGGATTCCAAGGATCTCAAGGATTCCAAGGACCACAAGGAGCTCAAGGTGCTCAAGGATCTCAAGGATTCCAAGGACCACAAGGAGCTCAAGGTGCTCAAGGATCTCAAGGCGCACAAGGTGATCAAGGTGCTCAAGGTGCTCAAGGAGCTCAAGGCGCACAAGGTGCTCAAGGTGCTCAAGGTGCTCAAGGTGCACAAGGAGCTCAGGGAGCTCAAGGTGCTCAAGGATCTCAAGGAGCTCAAGGATTCCAAGGACCACAAGGTACTCAAGGAGTTCAGGGAGCTCAAGGTGCTCAAGGCGCACAAGGTGCTCAAGGACCACAAGGTACTCAAGGACCACAAGGTACTCAAGGTGCACAAGGAGCTCAAGGTGCACAAGGAGCTCAAGGTGCACAAGGAGCTCAAGGAGCTCAAGGCGCACAAGGAGTTCAGGGAGCACAAGGTGCTCAAGGCGCACAAGGTGTTCAAGGATCCCAAGGACCTCAAGGCGCACAAGGACCACAAGGAGTTCAAGGTGCTCAGGGAGCTCAAGGTGCACAAGGACCACAAGGAGCACAAGGAGTTCAAGGTGCTCAAGGATCCCAAGGACCTCAAGGCGCACAAGGAGCTCAAGGATCTCAAGGACCTCAAGGTGCTCAAGGCGCACAAGGAGCTCAAGGATCTCAAGGACCTCAAGGCGCACAAGGAGTTCAGGGAGCTCAAGGTGCTCAAGGCGCACAAGGACCTCAAGGTACTCAAGGATTACAAGGAACTCAAGGACCACGAGGATTCCAAGGAGCTCAAGGAACTCAAGGGCCACAAGGTGCTCAAGGTGCTCAAGGACCTCAAGGTACTCAGGGATTACAAGGAACTCAAGGACCACGAGGATTCCAAGGCGCACAAGGACCACAGGGATCACAAGGTGCTCAAGGATTCCAAGGTGCTCAGGGTGCTCAAGGTGCTCAAGGATCACAAGGAGCTCAAGGACTTCAAGGTACTCAAGGTGCTCAAGGACCACAAGGTGGACAGGGATTGCAAGGAACCCAAGGGCCACGAGGATTCCAAGGCGCACAAGGACCACAGGGATCACAAGGTGCTCAAGGACCACAAGGTGGACAAGGATTACAAGGAACTCAGGGACCTCAAGGATTCCAAGGAGCTCAAGGACCACAAGGAACTCAAGGACTTCAAGGTGCTCAAGGACCTCAAGGGCCTCAAGGATTACAAGGAACTCAAGGACCTCAAGGATTCCAAGGTGCTCAAGGACCTCAAGGCTCGAGAGTAATTAATATTTATCTTAGTTCACAACAATCAATTCCTAATAATTATTTCTTTGGAATAGGTATAGACTCGATTGATTTCCAAGCAAGCAGTGTAGTTGTACCTCAAAACGCTACAATTACTGGGCTAATTTTTAGTATTAGGAATGAGCCTTTGGATTTAAATCAATCTGTAAGTGCAGAGATATATAGAAGCACAAATTGTGGTGTTAATTCTACAGCAACAGGAATCATAGCAACAGTAACAGGACCAAATCCTACAAATTGTTGTGCATCTGTCCCTGCTAATTTATCTGTAAATCAATGCGATTTATTAAGTGTTAGAATTTCTAGAGTTGGTAACACTGCTGATTTAATTAACGGAGTTACAGCTACTATTATATTAACTTTACCATAAATATCAAAGTCCTAATTAATTAAAAATAGAGTGTTGATAATAAAATCAACACTCTATTCTTAATTGTTTAATTTGGGGACGAAAAACAATGTACTAAGTAGTAAGTAGCTCTGCTAATTTTGCAGATAATTTTATTATTCTGGAATTACAACCAATTTCTCGTTGCATGAGGAGCAAAATTTTGCGTACTTAATACATGTTTCCAGCGAATCCGTTGGTTCCATAGGCCACCAACGAATTGATCCCATAGGTGCCTTAGAAGCAAAAAGCTCAATTTCCTCAGGAATACGCCCGACAACCAATACCTCAATATCTTTAAAGTTAGTTTCTAATCCTTTTTTTAGTGTATCTATCAATTTTTTATTTACATTTACAGGAGATGAGTATGGAATTGGAAAGATTATTGAAAGTTTATTAGAATTCTCATCAATTATATTCGCTGATTTTAAAGCTAAGTCTCCTTCTTCCCTCTCCCATACACGATTATATGATATAAATTCCTGTAATCCAAGCTCTTCAACTCTTTTGTGAATTCTCTCACTATAATATTTATACAGTTCTCCTATTAAAATTTGAATCTGTTTGTTTCTGGTAAAAGTTGAATTATCTCCATTTTCATTTCTATATTGTATATATAGCAAATCAGGAATACATATATATTTTGTGCAAAGAAATGTTCGAACTAATATATCGTAATCATCTGCAACTAATAGTTCTTCTCTATGCCCTCCAAGCATGTGATAGCACTCTTTGGTCCATGCCCGAGGATGATTTGGTAATCCAGCTAAATGAAGTATGGTTGTTCCATTTATTACTGTATTTCTTAATACATTTTGCCATCTGTGCATTTCATGAACCCAGACTCGATAATATACACCATATCCATATCCACAATCCCATCCATACCAATTTGAAATATTGCTTCCGACATATGGTTCAGTGCAATCTCCATATACAAATCCACAATCAGGATGACGTTTAAATGCAGCTACAATTTTTTCTAAGCAATCATGTGTCAATTCATCATCATGATCTACTTCTAATAAGATCTCACCAGTGCATATACCAGCAGCATAGCGTTTTGTGGCACCTATATAACCATTGCGGTGATCTTGCCTATATCTTCTTACACGCGGATCATCCAGAATTAGTAAGTCCTGATTGTAAGTGGTGTCATTATCACCAGAATCGTCTACAATTATCCATTCCCAATTTGAGTAGGTTTGATTCAGAAGTGAGTTATATACGCGTTTAATCTTATCCTTAGATTTATATGCGGCTGTAAAAATTGATACTAATGGAACATCAGAAGAAAACTTAGTAATTGGTATTTTTTTATTTTCTGGAAGAAGATCTGTACATTTTAGCCAGCAATAGAATAAATGAGATGGTTGAATATCCTTTATTGAATCATAATGTAGCCAGCGTTTTCTTTCATGATATGGTAATGCATATAGTGTTGTAAACTGGTCTGCATCGCCTCCTATTGAAACATATACACGTGGGGCTTTAGGGTTTATTTTTAAGGTTGTATTTTCTACTTTGTATAATTCAACTTTTATTCCACTTTCAATAATTTCTTTCAACATTTTTTCAAGTTCATCTAATGAAATTTTTCTATCAACAAACATATGGACTGTTAATAATGGAACATCATTAAAGTGCATTTTTATCCTCCTTTTATTTATTAAGTTAAACTTGCCAAGATCTTTTGTGAATTTATAGATATCCAACGTATATTTAGACTTATGTTAATCAAACAAAATTCAATACATTTTTATTAAGACATCTATTTTAAATGATTTGTTTCCAGATTATATAATAATTACTACTTGCTTTTATCAATGTAAAGGGATTCTGTTATATTATTTTGCTTAAGAATTCAATTAATTATATAATATTATATTTTTATGAATAAGTTACAGCATCGTTGTATTTCTTATTAATATTAAACACAAAAATAGTCTATGTATATTTTATTAGGATAATCTTTTATAATTATCTTTCATAAAGTACACAGACTATTCAATTGCGTTATTATAATAATAATCGCATGATATTCTTATATAAGAAAAGTCATATAATTATATTAGATATTTCTGAAGCGTATATACTTAATTGTATTTTTACAGTTATTATTTGTAGCAGATTGAGCCTAGTGTAAACACTACAACAAATTCAATTTTATCTCCACATTTATTTATAGCCTTAAAATGTAAGATATCAGATGGATAACCACAATTAAGCAACTTTTTTAGATTGTGTTTTGGCATAAATATTATACCTGAACTAACTACTTTATAATATCCTAGGCGTCCACAAATAAAAACTTCATCACAAATACATTTTTTATTGCAGCCAGTGTATATTATTTCAAGTGTATCGCAGTTTGAAGAACATATTGCACTAGCTGTGAAATATTGTAATTTGTTTGGATAAACATAAATTATTTTATTTTCATTTCCAATGCTAGCTTCTAGATTACAATTTATTTTCATTACTGGAGCTTCACACTTATTATCACATGATTTATCAGTTTCTTTTTCTTCAATAATCTCTTTTTCTTCAATACCCATAATTTTCCTCCTAGAATTTAGAGTATAACTGTTTATTTCTATAAATTGTTTTTCCTAATTTCATCACTTTATTTATAACTGTTATATTTTATTATATAAACAATTTTTTTAATTGTTACACTTAATCAATCTACTTTGTTATAAACTGCTCATTAGATTTTAATAATTTCATTTAAATTTAGGTTTTTTAACAATAACGTCTACATAAATTACACGAGAATATTGCAACAAAATCATAAGACTCATGACTACACTTGTCTGTGGCTGTGAAATGTAAGATATCTTTTTTTTTAGGATCTAATTTGGAATAAGTTTCAGCTATAATCCCAGAGTGCACTATTTTATATACTGCAAGATTTCCACGAATTCCATTATTTGAAGAACATCCATTATATCTAATAGTTACATCTCCACAACATTTTGATACATCAACTGTAAAAAATTGAGATTCGCCTGGAATTAAATAAAGCATTTTATTTATTGTATCGAAATCCACTTTTAGATTACAACTAGCATAAATCTTAGGTTCGCTTCCTTGGCAACAAGTGTCATGTTTTTTATTTTCCTCTTTCTCCCAATTTTCTACATTTTCTTTTTCGTTCAAACAATAGTCACATTCTATATCAAAAAAATCATCAGTTACAAAATTCTCGTCATTACATATTTTTTTAGGTTCATTTTTATTGTATGTCTCTTTTTCATTATCCATTCTACTTCCTCCAATTACTGGTATTAATGATTTAGCTTATTCTTTAGAAATTTATAATAAAGTAAAATCTGTGGACACTTATAAAAAAGGATACTTAATTAGGTTCTGTACAGAAAGAGAATAAAAAATATACACCTATAAAAAGAGCACGAAGTGCAATTAAGATCAATTTCCTATAAAAAGAGCATTAAGTCAATTAAAGACTTACTGCATGCAGTCGCCTGCGATTTTTTTATATTCTCTTATATAATAATGTATTAAATATTATTAGAAATGGTACAAAAGGTAATATAAAAACATAATATGTATTAAAATAAAATTTTTTATTACATTGTAGACTAAATTAATTTTAAATTTATAGAATTAATATTTAGTAGCGATTTATTTTCTTTAGTGAAAGGAAGTGGGATTTTGAAGGATAACGAAACTAAAAAAGAAAATTATGAATTTAATATACATCCTTGTAACTTCAAAGTTAATATTAAAGAAATAAAGCCCTTTTATGTACACTCACGAAATTATATTTTTTTAGACTTACAAGTATTAGATTGTTATAGTGCTAAAAGCCGTTTAAGGATAAAATCATGTCCTCACAATGGTAAGCTATATTCAGTTGAACCCTCTATTCTTGTATATAAGCCAACAGCTGGATTTTGTGGTTATGATTTAATACAAGTACTGATTGAAGATGAGTTTGGTGGAAGACATATAGAAAATATCATAATTCGTGTAATAAATTAAAGAGTGAGATTTTAAATTAATCTCACTCTTTAACTACAAAGATATAAATAAAATTTTATTCATTTGATTCATAATTAGTTATTTCTTTTATTGTATTATCATCATTCATAAAAACAACTGAAGGCTTATATTTTCTAGCTTCATCCTCATTCATTTGTGCGTAAGCTATTATAATAACTTTATCACCAGGTTGTACTAACCTTGCTGCAGCACCATTTAAACAAATAACTCCTGATTCCCTTTTACCCGGAATCACATATGTTTCAAGTCTTGCACCATTATTTATATCAACTATTTGAACTTTTTCGTTTTCTAAGATACCTGCTGCTTCCATTAATGTTTTGTCTATTGTAATGCTTCCTACATAATTTAATTCTGCCTGTGTAACTGTAGCTCTGTGTATTTTTCCTTTTAACATTGTAAGTATCATTAAAATTTCCTCCTGAAAATCTGTTTATTTATCTGTTCATAATAATCAAATTAGTATATATTCCTTTTCGGTATCTTCATAGATACTCTCATTAAATTGAACTTATCTTTTGAAGTATATTCCATATCAGAAATGAAGGTCATGCTTTTGTGGAAGCGTTACATTAGAGGATTTAGCTGTAGATATTTCTTTAGTGGAAGTTGTTCCATTTTTGCTTGTCCTGAACTCGTTTCAGGATCATGCAGAAATGGTGCAACTCCTGCTATTAGAAATTCACAGCTTAATCCTCAGTAACCTGAACAAATGCATGATCTTTATTTCGGTGGATTTTACGCATAAGTACATTTTCACCTCAGATATCTATATTATTATATTTCAAATGTAAAATTATCTATTAATCTTGTTTTTCCTATATAAACTGCAATTGGAATCAATACATTTCTCTCAATGATTTCAACGCTTTTTAGTGAATCACTATCTACGATTTCTACATAATCTATTTTTGCTAATGGTTCTGAATTTAGTACCTCTTTTATTGAATTTTTAATATTATTAGCATTTCTTTCACCTTTTCTTAATGCATCTTTAGCTATTTCTAAACTTCTACTTAATACTAATGCTGCTTTCCTTTCATCTTTAGAAAGATAAGCATTTCTTGAACTTTTTGCTAGTCCGTCTTCTTCACGGATTATAGGGCAAGCAACTATTTCTACATCAATATTTAAATCTCTAACCATTCTTTTTATAACAGCCACTTGTTGAGCATCTTTTTCTCCAAAATAAGCTTTATCCGGAGTAACTATATTTAAAAATTTTGAAACAACTAAACATACTCCATCGAAATGCCCTGGTCTTTTAGCACCGCAAAGTACACTTGTAAGACCTGATACACTAACACTTGTAGATTTATCTCCATAATACATTTCACTTGGTTCTGGATTGAACACTATTGCTGCGCCTGCATTAATGCAAAGTTCCAAATCTTTATTTATGTTTCTTGGGTAACTATCAAAATCTTCATTTGGACCAAATTGTGTTGGATTTACAAATACGCTTACAACGACCTTATCATTTTCTTCAACAGCTCTTTTTATAAGACTCTCATGACCTTCATGCAAAGCTCCCATTGTTGGAACATACCCTACAGAGAGCCCCTCTCTCTTCCATGCCTTAATCAAGCTTCTAAGCTCTTTAATCTCTTTAACTAACATTACTGATCACCCTTCTCATCCTAATACCAAAATTTAGGTTCATTATCACATAAGTATAAACTTACAGTTGAATATCTATATAGATACTACAATCTTAAACTATACTTAGATCATGAAATATCTTCCAAACAAAAGTATATTATTCATTTCGTGAGTTATCGCATAAATCTAAGATTTAGTACAATTTCTTTAATTCATTTTCATCTATTTTAAAAGTGTATTTTTCTTCTGGGAAATCTCCAGCTTGTACTTCTTTAACATAAGAGCTAATGGCATCTCTCATAACGTTACCTACATTTGCATATTGTTTTACGAACTTTGGCACAAAGTCATTAAACATGCCTAACATATCTTGATAAACTAAAATTTGACCATCACAATATTTTCCAGCTCCTATTCCTATTGTTGGAATTGAAACTGCATTTGTTATAAGCTCTGCAACTTTTTCAGGAATTCCCTCAAGAACAATTGAAAACGCCCCTGCTTTCTCAATAAGTACAGCATCATCTATAAGCTGCTTTGCAGCTGCCTCACTCTTTCCTTGAACCTTAAATCCTCCAAAAGCATTTACTGATTGAGGAGTTAATCCTATGTGTCCCATAACTGGTATTTGAGCATCTACAATAGCTTTAATTTGGGCTGCAACATTCGCACCACCCTCAAGCTTAACGGCATTAGCGCCACCTTCTTTTATTAATCTTCCTGCATTTAAAACTGCTTGTTCGATAGATACATGATATGATAAAAAAGGCATATCACTTACAATAAGAGCATTTTTAGCACCCTTCTTAACAGCTTTTGTATGATAAATGATTTCATCCATAGTAACAGCTAATGTATCTTCTTCACCTTTAATAACCATGCCAAGAGAATCTCCAATTAAAATCCCGTTAACACCACTTTCATCAATGATTTTTGCCATTGAGTAATCATATGCTGTAAGCATACTTAATCTTCTTTTCTCTTCTTTGGCTTGTTTAAAAGTTAATACTGTATTTTTCACTAATTTACGCCTCCTAAAAACTTATAAATTTCCAAATGCTTTTTTGAATTACTTAATACATTTTCTATTTGACTCTTATTTTTCATGTCATAGAAACATTCTTCTATGTTTTCTGTAATATCTGCATTATTTTTATCTCTCAAAGCCACAAGTTTTAATAGATTAAAAGATAATATCTTATATAAATCTTTATCTTTGTCCTCTAAAACAGAAATATGCTTCTCAATTGTTGTAATATCTCCCCTTGCTATAGGACCTGTTAAAGAATTAACAAACCCTTTTGCATAAATACTATCAATGTTACCCTTTATTAAAGGTTTTAAAGCATTTAAAGCTTCTTCATCATCTAGTCCAAGTTTTTTTAAATAACTCGTTCCTATATCAAGCAAAGATAATGCTAAGTTAGATACAAAAACGCTAGCTAAATGATATGTTGAGGAATCTTCTGCTTTTCTAACAAAGTACTTATTTCCAATAAGCTTAAGTACACTAATAATAGATGAATCTTCTAAAATATCACCTTCAATTGAAAAATATATATCTTCCAATTCTTTTAAGTTTGTTTCTTTACTAGAGAATGCAAATATTGGATGTAGAGAATAAATCATTGCACCAGAATGTTTCGCATTACATAATACATTTGATTTGAGTGAACCACTTGTGTGGCAAATAGATTTGTTATTTAGATCAAATTTTGATAATTCAATATCTATAATTGAAATGATGTCATCAGGAGTTGTAATAAATAATATATCACTATCTTTAATAATATCTTGAATGTTGTTATAAAATTTAGATTTTGTAATATTTGCTGCATCTATGGCATTTAAGTCATCTTTTCCATAAAAGCCGCTTAATTCTATCCCTTTATGAGTAAAGTAGCGTCCTAAACTCACGCCTACCTTCCCTGGGCCAATAAATCCAATTTTAATGGTATCACCTCCATATACGTGTGAGTGATACAACATCCTAATTTCAATCTCATTCATTATAGATATGAGTTGTATTATATATAATTAATGCTAAAAAATTTGGTGTAACTCTTTTTCGATACTACCCACTGATATTCTACCACTATGTTTTGATTTTAACAATGATAAATTTTTTTATTCTTTAGGAATTTATATTCCTGTAAAATCTATGGGTAACTTAAAAAAGGTTGATTGGATAGTTTGAGTATTTAAAAAAGAATAAAAAGAAAATCTTATTCGCCTGCCAGATTTTTCTCACATGCATTCGAAAAGGCAGATGCGTGAAAAAAATCTCCTGCTCCACAGTCGCCTGCGATTTTTTTATTTAAATACAAAAAAAAGCAAGATTACTTTTTAATTCTTGCTTTCTCGTATTTTTATAAAAATTTACATAATTTCCTCTATAGTAATTACATTTTCAAGGCTATGAAGCTTTAAAATGTACTCTGAATGATTAATTTTTTCAGGTAATGTTAAAGTCATTTTAAGCCCAATTATATGATTGTCAAGCTCTTTAGCTTTCTTAAGTTCTAGATTAGAAATTTTTGTTCCATCTAATTTTATTGCATTCATAAAGTTTGTAACGCCTGCTATATGCTTGAGTTCAGCATATATATCCAATTCGTTAGACTTAGCCCTATAATGTAAATCTGCTTTATGAAGTACTGTTAATACACCTAATAGAAAAAAGCATGAAATAATAGCGCCTTCATAAAATCCAATTCCAATGGCAAGTCCCATACATGCGCAGGCCCAAAGACCAGCTGCAGTTGTAAGGCCTTTAACTTCATTACGCCCAACTACGATAATAGTACCCGCTCCAAGAAACCCAATACCACTTATAACTTGAGCACCCATTCTGCTTACATCATCCTGAATGTGTAATATATCTCTCATGTATTGTCCTGTTATCATAATTAAAGTTGCACCAATACAAACTAATATATGAGTTCTAAGACCAGCCGGCCTTTTTTTTCTTCCTCTTTCAAGCCCAATAATCCCTGCACAAATTGTAGCAAGAGTAAGCCTTAAAATTATAGATGCAGTATTAACTTCCCTCAAGTAGTTTGTCAGTTCATTTATTGTATTCTCCATATAACCACCTTCATAATTGCTGGTATCTTATTGTTAATTATAATTAAATAATTCTAAAATTTCATTTTCATTTAACGAATGTATGAATTCTCCTACGGATAAATCATCACCTAAAATCTTATTTATTAGCTCTCTTTTTGAATCCTGTAATTCCACTATTTTTTCTTCTATAGTTCCTTGGGCAATTAACTTAATCACTTCTACCACATTTTTTTGACCAATTCTATGTGCTCTATCAGTTGCTTGATCTTCAACAGCAGGATTCCACCATGGATCAAAATGTATCACTATATCCGCGCTTGTTAAATTCAGCCCCGTACCACCAGCTTTCAAGGATACTAAGAATACAGTGTTTTCACCATTATTAAATTCGTCAACCATCTTCATTCTATTGATTGATGAAACTGATCCATCTAAATATGAAAATAAGAAATTTTTTTCTTTAAGTATTTTGCTTATATTCTTTAATACAGAAGTAAATTGCGAGAATACTAATATTTTATGTCCCTCATCTATACTTTGTTCCAATAATTCAATTAATGCATCAATTTTTCCACTACTTCCTAAGTAATTATCCATAGTTACAGACGGATCTAAACATATCTGACGAAGCTTAGTTATATAAGCCAAAATTTCTATTTTGCTCTTACTAAACTCAAAATCTTCGACTTTCTTTTGAATTAAATCTTTAGTATAGTTAGCATAGGTTTCATATACGACTTTTTGCTCATCACTTAAAGGAACAAGAAGTCTTTTTTCAATTTTATCAGGTAATTCTTTAATTACATTCTTCTTATACCTTCTAAGAATAAATGGTTTTACAAGCCTATTTAACTCTTCAAGAATTTCTGGTCCTTCTTCAAGCCTTCTATGATATCTAGTTACAAATTTCTTCTCGTTATATAAATACCCTGGCATTATAAAATCAAATATTGACCATAATTCCATTAATGAATTTTCTATTGGTGTTCCAGTCAACGCAAATCTTATTCTTGCTTTTATTTCCTTGACTGACTTAGAACTTAAAGAAGATTGATTCTTTATGTTTTGAGCCTCATCTAAGATACAGTAATCAAAATTCATATTATATAATTCTATGTCACGTCTCAATAAATTATAGGTAGTTAAGATTATATCATATTCTTTATAGTTATTAATCAATTCTTCTCTTTCTTCTTTTACCCCATTGCAAATAGCAATTTTCATTGATGGAGCAAATTTATTAAATTCATTTTTCCAATTATAGATTAAAGAAGTAGGTGCAATAATAAGAGTTTTTGAATCTGGCTTTGAAAGCAATAATGTTATTGTTTGCAGTGTCTTTCCAAGTCCCATTTCATCACCAAGTATTCCACCAAACCCTAAGTAATCTAAAGTTCTAAGCCAATTATAGCCTTCTTTTTGATACTTTCTAAGTTTAGCTTGAAGTCCATATGGAGGTTGAAAGGCTTTATCTTTAATGTTACTTAATCTTTCTTTAAGATCCTTAATTTCATCACAACTATTTATATACCTTAACTCTTTGTCTTCTAAATAATCTTCAAGATAAGCTCCCTTGTTAATTGGAACATTAATGAGATTCTCATTTAATTTTTCTTCTAAAAGTAAATTATCTATAAGGGTCAATGATTCTTTCAATGCTTCATCTTCTAGGTCTAAGAATTCTCCATTCTCAAGCTTGTAATATTTCAAGTTATCTCTAAAGCTTCTAAGTATTTTTGCAGTTTCTTCTGGAGATATATCAGAAATTTTAAATTCAAACTCAAAATAGTTGAATTTACCTTTTCTAACTTCCCCAACAAAATCTGATTTCTTAATATCTTTTATTCCCTTAAATCTCTCAGAATAAAATACTTCACCATATCTTTGAAGCTTTTCTATTTCATATTTAAAGAATTTAAAAGCCTCATCATCATCTCTTAAAAAGAATAATCTTCCATTAACTTCTTCAAATCCAAGACTTTTTAATACTCCTAAAACTTCATATTCTTTATTAGTATCTCTGTAAATAATTTTATCTTTGTATTCTTCAAAAAAATTAAATTCATGTCCTTCATATGATACCTTAAACAACAACGAAATATCCTTATCTTTATCAAAATAAAACCTGAAGATTACAGGTGCGATTACAACTTTTTCTCTAATATCCTTAGATAAAACTAAATCATTTGTTACTTTTTGAATCGAAGGTATTAATTCTTTCAAAATTCTACTTTCATTAATCTTATTGAAACTAACTTTGTTAGTGGCATTAAATATTTTTAAATATGGCGATAATCTCTCACATTGTTCTATTGATGGAATATATATTGAAGTGCCGAATAAGAATACATCTTCATTTTGAGTTAATGATTCTGGTATTCCATTAGGAGCTTCTAAAATTATATTGCTATTCTTACTCAATAAAGCAAATGGAATAGGCATATCCCCTTCTATTATTTCAGATTCTAATATTCTATAAAAGAATCCATCGCCTAAAAAAACTCTATTCTTTTTTATAATATATAAAAATTCTTTAAACATCATATCAGGAATTGTAAGGGTCTTTCCTTCTATTAACTTATCCTGATAACGTCTAAAATTTCTATCATGATCTGCTAAATTTTTTATATTATTCATGAATTTTATTAATCTTCTATCTTCATAAGAAAGACTTTGAGTTTTTATATCAAAAATAAATTCTTTCCCGTACTTAATTGGTACTTTATTATAAACGCATGTCAAAAATTGATTAATATCTTTAACTATATACATTTTATTGCTTTTTCTTAATCCTATTTTAAACTCGATTTGAAGTTTAGAGGACCAATTGTTTTTATTAATAATAACTTCGAATTTTAGCTTTTCCTTATCCGTATCCCCAACAAGTAAAGATAATAAATCATCATTAGAATTCTCCTTAATTCTAGCTTTATTATCTTTAAGAGATAAATTATTATTTAACTTGGTTCTTAACTCTTCATCTTCATCAATATTTCTTAAGAATGTATAAAAAGTAGCTATTATATGTTTACAACAGTAATTATCACGAGAAAATTCGTTTTTCTCAAAGTCTAGACAACTACAATGGGTTCCTATAATTTCTTTAGTCATATTATCAATTTCAAGCTTACACGAATATTCACTAAGAAGGCTTTCTGAAACTACATTTGAGTTTATTTTTATATAATCTTTATCTACTTTAACATTTATTTCTCTTAACAAATCATTTTTTAGAACACGTTGACCTTTTGTAAGAGATGAATTTGTTATGTTCTTATTAAAACCCTCTAGTAAAATTTGTTTTATCAATGTTTATCACCTGCATTTTTATTTTTAACTTCTTTAATTCTTTTAATTAAATCTACACTGATATATTGGGATTTAGAAACCCCTTTTCTAAAATATCTTATTTGCTTATAGTCACGACCTTCAATATTTATATCTAATATATCAATTCTTTCAGCATTAAATATAGTAGGTTCATTTTTTCCTTTTAAATATATATGTACTTCCATTTCATTAGGTGAGATTATTTAAATTAGTAATTTAAAAATAATCCCAGTACCCTCCTTTTAAATTATATTTAGTTATTATTTTTGAATTCTTCAATTGCTTCAGCTATTTCATTTAGATATTCCCATCGTTCGTATTTATTATCTAGTTCACTTTGTACTTCTTCTTTTTCATGCATCAATTCATTTAGTTTCCCATAGTTTGAAGCATTCTTTGCCATTTCCTTTTCTAAAGAATTGATTTTTTCTTCGAGCTTAGCAATATCTTCATCTATAGCTTCATATTCTTTTTGCTCTTTAAAAGTAAACTTAGGTTTATTATCTTTAGTTTTTTCTTTAAATCCCTTTCCTTTATCTGCCGCAAATTCATTGCCACTTTTATCATTTGACTCAACAGATTTAATCTTCTCAATTTCTTTTGAAATCAAAAAGTCGCTATAGTTACCGTTATACTCTTTGATATACCCATTTCCTTCATAAGAGAATATCTTCGTACAAATTCTATCTAAGAAATATCTATCATGGGATACAACAATGATTACACCCATAAATTTATCTAAAAAGTCTTCTAATATTTTTAATGTTTCGATATCTAAATCGTTAGTAGGTTCATCTAATATTAAAAAGTTAGGTGATTCCATTAATACTCTTAAAAGATGAAGTCTTCTTCTTTCACCACCAGATAATTTTTCAATCGGAGTATACTGCATAGTACTATCGAATAGAAATCTTTCACACATAGTAGAAGCCATTATTTTAGTTCCATCTTCTACTGGTATATATTCTCCGCCTTCTTTAACATAATCAATTACTCTTAGTTTAGGATCCATGTTACTATTATCTTGTGCAAAACATCCTATTTTAACTGTATCACCAATTTCAATTTTTCCGCTGTCTATTGGAAGTTTATTTCTAAGAATATTAACTAAAGTTGTTTTTCCAGCCCCATTTTCTCCAATGATACCAATTCTATCATTTCTCAAAAATATATAATTAAAGTCTTTAATTATAACTTTATTTCCAAATGACTTAGATATATCGTATAATTCAACTACTTTTTTCCCCAGCCTAGAACCAACAAATGATATATCCACATCTTCTTGTCTTTTAATGCTTTCCTCGCTTACTAACTCGTCAAATCTTTGAAGTCTTGCCTTTTGCTTAGTAGTTCTGGCTTTAGCACCACGTCTAACCCATTTTAATTCGTTCCTTATAAGAGCGTTTTTCTTTTCTTCTTGTGATTGTTCTACTTCAATTCTTTCAATCTTTTTTTCAAGGAAGGCAGTATAATTTCCAGGATAAGTATATAAATTTCCTCTGTCCAGCTCAATAATTCTATTTGTTACTCTGTCTAAGAAATATCTATCATGAGTAATCATTAAAAGAGCGCCTTTCCTAGAATTTAAGAATTCTTCAAGCCATTCAATGGAATCTGAATCTAGATGATTGGTAGGCTCATCTAATATAAGAAGATCACATGGTGTTATAAGCGAACAAGCAAGTGCTATTCTCTTCTTTTGTCCTCCAGATAAATTTCCGACCTTTTCTGAATAATTCTTTATTCCAAGTTTATTTAAAATTGTCTTTGCGTCACTCTCCATATCCCATAAGCTTAAGGAGTCAATTTCACTTTGAACCTTAAGTAATTCATTATTTAAAGAATCAAAGTTTTCACCACTGCAACTATTAATCTTATCTAATAACGCCTCATATCTTTTTAAAAGTTTCATTTCTTTAGTGTCACCTTTAAAAATTTGTTCTAAAACAGTTGCATCTTCATCAAATAAAGGATTCTGATCAAGATATTCAATTCTAACATTTTTACCCTTTACTATATTTCCATCAAAAAATTCCTCTCGGCCAGAAACCACTTTTAAAAATGTTGATTTACCAGCACCATTTATTCCAATTAAACCAATTTTATCTCCATCATTAATTCCTAGTGAAACATTATTTAATAATATTTTATCACTATAATTTTTGCTTATATTTTCCAAAGTAATTATATTCATTAATTTTAAACTCCTTTATGTGATTATATACATACTATTTTAACATAGGATGCTCATAAACAGAAATTTAGATTGAATTTAAACAAAAAAAGACTACCTATTATAATATAGATAGTCTAAAAGTAACATATCTTGTTTCAAATAATTACTGTATATATTAATGATTCACTTATTTTTTTTAAGATTTTGACTTGAGATTTCATATCTTTCTTCATTATCTTCTGTATTATAAAAAGCATTACAACCAATCAATAAAGCACAAACAAAAATTACTATTCCTAGCATAATTATTCCCCCTTTAATATGGATCTGATTATATATTTATTATAGCACAATCTATATGTAAACGATATACTATTTTGCTTTTTTTTATTTCTATTAACATAAATTTCTTGATTACTATTTTCTTAATTTATAATTTTGCAGAATTTTCAAAAAATTATTGACAATGCTTATATCTTTTGACTATAATTTATACAAACACATATAATTTAAAAACTGTGAAAAGGAAGAGTACATATATTATTGAAATAAAGAGAGAGAATGATTGCTGGAAATTCTCATGATGTATATATGGAATGTAGCCTTGGAGTTTTTAATCGAAATCTTAATTGTTAGAGAGTAGAATTAAACGGAGTGTCCACCGTTAAAAGGACAATAATATCGGTTATTTAACCCGTATTATTAATAAGTGTGTATTTGATTATACAAAATTAGGTGGTACCGCGGTGATTATCTCTTCGTCCTATAATATTTATAGGATTGGGAGTTTTTTTTTACACAAAATAATATTTAATCTTATATCAAGTAATAAAAAATAGTAAAATCGAACTTTTTATTTAATAAATAAACGTTAATGAAATATTCTAAGATATTTATGTAAGGAGTGATTTCTTTGAAATATAATGGTGCTGAAATAGTTATTAAATTATTAGAGAACGAAGGAGTTGAATATATATCAGGCATTCCAGGAGGCTTCAATCTCCCACTTTATGATGCTTTATATAAAAGCAAAAAAATCAAACATATACTAGCACGTCACGAACAAGGTGCTGGATTTATTGCACAAGGCATTTCAAGAAGTACAAATAAAGTTGGAGTATGTTTTGCAACTTCTGGCCCAGGAGTAACTAATCTTCTAACTGCTATTGCAGATGCTAAACTTGATTCAATTCCTCTTGTTGCTATAACAGGCCAGGTTCCTCTATCAGCAATAGGTACTGATGCTTTTCAAGAAGTTGATGCTTATGGATTAACAATTCCAATTACTAAGCACAATTTCTTAATTAGGAACATAAATGAACTTTTTACGGTTATAAAAGAAGCTTTCAAAATAGCTTTAGAAGGAAGACCTGGACCAGTACTTGTTGATATTCCTAAGAATATTCAGAATGAATTTATAGACTTAGAAGACTTTCCTTCTGAAATTGCATCTGAAAATCTGCCTAAAAGAGATCTAATAAAAAGTTCTACGCTTTATTGCATAGCTGAATTAATCAATGATTCAAAGAAGCCTATAATTTATGCAGGTGGAGGTGTAGTGAATTCAAATGCTTCATCTAACTTATATAAAATTGCAAAGAAAAATAATATACCAGTTTCTTTAAGTCTTATGGGACTTGGTGCTTTTCCTTGTGATGATGAATTGAGTATTGGAATGCTTGGAATGCATGGTGCACCATATACAAATTATCTTCTAAACGAAGCTGACTTAATTTTGGCCCTAGGAGTAAGGTTTGATGATAGAGCAACAGGTAATATAGAAAAGTTTTGTCCTAACGCTTCTATAATCCATATTGATATTGATCCTTCTGAAATAAATAAAGTTAAAACCAGTAGTTTATCTATGATTGCAAATGTTGATGACTTCTTAGAAGATATACTTCCACATATTGAAAGTAAAAGTCGAAACACTTGGAGGGAAAGAGTTAAATGCTTTAAATCTAAATATCCACTCCCTTCTTATAAAAACATACTGCATCCTGCTAATATAATTCCTTTTGTAGGAAACATAGTTCCTAGGGATGCAGTTATTACTACTGATGTTGGGCAGCATCAAATGTGGGTAGCTCAAAGATACCCTTTTAAATTACCAAAGGCTTTACTAACTTCTAGTGGTCTTGGAACTATGGGATTTGGACTTCCAGTAGCCATAGGTGCTGCATTGGCCAATAAAGATAAGACTATAATCTCTTTCTGTGGTGATGGATCTATTTTAATGAATATTCAGGAGCTAGCTACCCTTGCTGACTTTAATCTGAATATAAAAGTAATTATTTTAAATAATCATCATTTAGGCCTAGTACGTCAACAGCAACAGTTGTTTTATAATGAGCACTATATAGCATCAAAATTTATATCAAATCCTAACTTCAAAATGATAGCAGAAGGCTTTGGAATACAATCTTGTGATTTATGTAATGAGGAAAAACCTTTAGAAAAATTAAAAGAATTGTTAACTACAGATGGACCATGTGTAATTAATATACCTATTGAAGAAACCGAAAATGTACTTCCTATGGTTCCTCCTGGTGAATCAAATATAGATATGATTGGTGGTGAAAATTTAAATGATTAATACTAAATTTTATCTTATAGAGCTACATGTTAGAAACCATTCTGGTGTTATGAGCCACATAACTGGGCTTTTTGCAAGACGTGCATTTAATTTAGAAGGAATTTTATGTGCACAAATAGGTGATGGTTCTACAAGTAAAATGTATTTACTTGTCAAAAATGATTCTGTGCTTGATCAAATAATAAAGCAATTAGAAAAACTCTATGATGTTATCGAAGTTTCAGTACACCAAGATTATGATCAATCTGTATTTGAAAACTTAAATAAAGTACTAAAGCTTAAACAAGAGGATATTTGAGATTTGATTCTATAACTTAAGCTTAGAATAATAAATAAAACTTAGTTTTAATTCAGAAATAAAAATAAGGATAATAAACAATATCTCTACTGTTTATTATCCTCATTAAATGAACCGCTCTATAAGAAAGTTTGTAATTATCTTGGGAGTATAATGTTAGCATTGTGTAAATTAATATTAACATAGTTTTAAAATTTATACAAGACTATTTTTATCTGTTTTGTATACTATTTTAAAAAGATATTATATAAAAAGCTCTTCAAAAATACTTTTTATAATAAAAAAATCACAGGCGACTGTTGTTAAGTTCCGTATTGTGCTTCGCACTCTTTTCATTGTCTAGGAAAGTATAGAATTTTTTGATTTTGAGAGCCAGTGATACCAATGGTTATAAGGATATTGACCTGTAAAAAATGGTATAAAGAAAGAGCGTGGCGCAGCCACTTTTGTTCTATGTGTAGATTTTTTTCACGCATCTGCCTTTTCGAACGCATGTGAGAAAAATTTGGCAGGCGAATATGATCTATTTTTTTATTCTTTTATAGTAATTAACCCAAGTAAAATATACTACTATAAAAGTTATCCACAGATTTAATTGCATTATAATTTCATAAAGAATAAAAAAGCTAATGTAAATAAACATTAGCCCTTAAAGCTTAGATCATATATTAATTAGTTTAGTTCTATTATTTATATTTTAGCTAATGAACCTAATAAATAGATACCGCCATAAATAAAAATCATTGCTAATACTGCTTGTTTTATTCACTAATTAATTCATTTTTAACATATTCATTAATATTTTCTTCTTCGCCTTCAAATATTTCTGTTAAATGTAATATTATCTCTTGTTCATCTTCTGGAAGATATTTTATTGTTTCTTTGATTGTATCTACATTTACATCTTTCATAAAATAAAATCACCGCCTTAATATTGTTTTATTTCTAAATCACTTAGTACAGCTTTTTCATGTTTATATGTTACTATAAATCTCTGTTTATTATCTTTAGATTATGTTAATAATTCCTTAATATAATATTACAAAAAGTTAAAAGTTAAATTAGCTCGAAATAGGGATAAACTAATTATGCAAATAATCTATTGTATTTTCTCATTTGACATTATAACTTATTTGCTTGTAACTTATTGTCTTTATGTGAAAATAACTTCAAGTTTATATCATTTATTTTTCTACATTTTTATTCATATAAAGAGCTTGTTCGAAAATAATTAAGCTATAAGCTAATTTATAAGAAATGTTTATTTAATTATTCTATAAAATATTAAAATTATTGTGATAAAGATAAATAATTGATTATATAATTAAATTGAATACTCTCATGTTGTTGCTGTTTTCTAAATATGATAAGAAAATATCACAAACTCGATTAGCGATAAATTGATATTTTCACTTCATAAATTTTACATTAAATATTAGCTATTCATTTTACTTAATTTTAATGATTTTACTATACTAATCTCTTTATTTTTTAATAACTTAAAACCCATATAGCTAATAAAAACTATAGTGTAGCTGCTTAATCTTACCCAATCTATTTCCTTTTCATTTAAAAGTATGAGTAAAATATGAAGATATGTTAAAAAGTAAAACAAATATGCCCATCTTTGAAGCCTCTTCCATTGCTTTCCTTGCATTTTACGCCTTATTTTCTTAAATGAGGTTATAAATAATGGTATCATTATAATAAATCCAATAATTCCAACTGCTATATAGCTTAAGTATAATACAGGAAACAAACCTTCATTGATGATTTTAGGAAGCTTGAGTATTATAAAGCGAATAAAATATACTGTTCCATGAGGTAAAAGCATGATTGTACCTATAATAGCTAATTCTGCCCTAATGCTGCGTAATTTCTTTGTTATTGTCCATTTTTGATTTAAAGCTCCTGCATACATTACTAATATAAAAAATGATACTGATATCAATCCTCTTATTGAAGTTTTTTCAAGAGTTAGAATAACCCCATCAAGCTTTGCATTAGATGTTATTCGTAGTATTTCATAAAATGATGTGATTATCGCAATACCCGCTGCCAGCGAATAAAAAAGATAATAATGTTTTTTAATAGATGATGTTAAAAGTAATGATAAAATCGTTACTAGAATTAATGTACAAATAAAGATCATATTTCTACTCCTTATAATTATTATTGATAATGAATATCACTAACAATTATATTTTATCATGGCTATTACGTCAAGATTTAGCAATCTTTATTTTATCTAATTGCTAGGAAATAAAATAGAATGAAATTACAATCACTTTTCTTGTATATCGATTTAAATTTGGTATATGTTGGTGCACTATTACATTGAAAAAGAGATAACCATAATTATTATAGTTATCCCTTAATCTTATTTCCTATATAACTTATATTATTCTACCATTCAGCTTTTGTTCCATCATAATCTTTTCAATTTGGATTGCACCAGTTAAGACCTTACCTGGCAACTTCTTTTACTTTATTCTCATCAATAATAAATCCTAAACCTGGTCATGTTGGTAAGTCTACAAAACCATATTTATATTGAATAAGGCCTTGATCTTAAGCGAACACTATATCTAAAGAAATATATTTATTTACTAGAATCATATAAAGAATATTTCTCTAATTAACAGAACTTTAGTGATGGGAGAATATAAATAATGTTTTTAAAAGTAGAAAATTTAAGAAAAAGCTATAATACAGGTGATATAACTACTACTGTCTTAAAAGGAGCCGATATAAGTTTAGATAAAAGTGAGATAGGAGTAATACTTGGGCCTTCTGGTTCTGGAAAATCAACACTTCTTAATATTATTGGAGGAATTGACAGATGTGATTCAGGTATGGTTTCAGTTGATAACATAGATATTACTAAACTAAATGATAATAAGCTTACAGATTACAGACGGGAAAATATCGGCTTTATATTTCAGTTTTATAATCTAATCCCTAATCTTACTGTAGGTGAAAATATAGAAGTTGTTTCAAATATAAGCAAATCACCGCTTAACATTTACGAGGTGCTGAAAGCTGTGGATATGCTTGATAAAAAGCATAGATTTCCAAGGGAACTTAGTGGCGGTGAGCAGCAAAGAGTTTCTATTGCAAGAGCTATAGTTAAAAATCCTACTCTTTTGCTATGCGATGAACCAACAGGTGCTCTAGATTTTTCAACTTCAAGGGAAATCTTAAAGCTTCTTCAAAAGGTAAACAAAGAGTTTGATACAACTATACTTATGATAACTCACAACACTGCAATTAGTGCTATGGCTAATAAAGTTTATAGGGTTAGAAGTGGTGAAATTGTAGAGCGCATAGTTAACAGCACCGCCATACCAGCAGAAAGGATTGAGTGGTAATGATTATTAATAAAAAAATTAGAAGAACCATGCTGGAAGGCAAATCACAATATATTGGTTCATTAGTACTTATTGTTTTTAGCTGTTTACTTTTTGCAATGTTTAACTTGGTTTCAAGAAATCTTACACAACTATCTTCTTCCTTTGAAAGAGATTACAAGCAAGAAGATGCAAATTTTATAGCCACTCCAAGAATAACTAATATTGAAGCTCTGGAAATAAAATTTAATATGAGTATTGAGGAAACAAAGTCATTTGATTACTTGGTATCAGAGGATAAAACCCTAAGGATATTCAGTGAAAATAAAGAGGTTAATATCCCTGCTATCATTCAAGGAAAAGCTCTAAATAGCGGTGATATCCTTATAGATCCCTCATATGGAAAAGCTAATAAATTAAATATCGGGGATAATATAAAAATTAATGATAGAAATTTTATATTATCAGGCTTTATGTCTATTCCTAACTATATCTATCCACTAAAAAGTGAATCAGATATAATGAATGATCCAAACAGTTTTGGAATAGCTGTTATGAGTAAAGATGATTTTAATAGTTTAAATAAAGGCAATGTTTCTTATTCCATAAGATTTAATGGCGACAGAAGTAGTATAGATAATAGGATATCTGACTTTAAAGATTATTTAAGAAGTGAAAATACTATTCTTCTCAGCTGGATAAACACAAGTGACAACCCAAGAGTTACGTATTTTACAGCAAAGCTTTCTGGAATTGATAAAATGAGTTCCTCCATGCCTATAGCTGTACTTCTTTTAACCTGCATATTAACAGGAATAGTTATGTATAGAATGTTAAAGAGAGAAGCTGTTATTATCGGAACTCTTTATGCCTTGGGTTATAAAAAGAAGGAGATTATGAAGCATTATCTCCTATACCCCATAGTCATTTCACTTGTAGGCGGTATTCTAGGAACTCTCCTTGGATTACTAACCTTAAGACCTATGATGAACTATTATGTGTCATTTTTTAATATTCCAGTAGGTTATTTAAGCTATGATATAGGATATATTATAGTAAGCATTTTACTACCAATATTCTTCTTAGTAATCTGCAGTTATTTTGTAGTTAATAAATCCCTAAAAAATTCACCAATCCAGCTAATGCGAGGTGGCGCTCAAAATAATAAAGTTGGTTTCTTAGAAAGAAAAATAAACCTTGAAAGATTAAATTTTAATAATAAATTTAAAATACGTGAGCTTCTAAGAAGCATACCTAGAAGTATATTTTTGTTACTTGGCATAGTTATGTCAACAATGCTTCTACTCATGGGCTTTGCATCTAAGAGTTCAATGGATTCCTTACTTAAAGAATCTTTTAATGAAGCCTTTAAGTATAATTATCATTATGTATTTAACTCTATCCAAAATGGTAAGCCAGAAAAAGGAGAACCTTTCTTGGAAATGCCATTTGCAATGAAATATGATGATAAAACTACTTTTACAGTATATGGTGTGAGTCCAGATTCTGAATATATTTCCTTTAAGGATAAATCAGGTAATATATTAAAACCTGATAGAATCATCATTACACGACCTTTAGCTGATAAACTTAATATATCGCCAAAGGATACATTAAAAGTAATCAACAGATTAGATTCTAAAGAGTACAACATAACAGTTGACAGCATTGCAGAAACATTTGTAGGTCAATATGTTTATATGCCACTTGATAGTCTTAATAATATGCTTGGTTTCCCTTCTGGAAGTTATATTGGATTATGGAGCACGGAAAAAATAGACATTCCAGAAAATAAAATTTTAACAGTTGTAACTGTTGATGATATGAAAAAAGCCTTTGATACAATGACAAAACCGCTTCAAGCAATAATAGGAAGTATAGCTTTCATATCCTTTATAATCGGGCTTATCGTAATATATGTTGTTACTTCTTTAACTATAGAGGAAAATAAAGATAATATTTCTCTTTTAAAGGTTTTAGGTTATAGAAAAAAAGAGATTTACTCATTAATTTTAAATAGTTCCAGGTTTATAGTAGTGCTTGGATATATACTAGGAGTACCACTCCTACTTGGTTCTTTAACTGCACTATTTAAATCAATGACAAAAGAAATGAGCATATCTTTCCCTGTAACACTTGATTATATCTATATTATAATTGGTTTCGTAATAATATACTTAACCTTTGAACTATCAAAATTACTTAGCAGGAAAAAGATAAACAAAATTTCAATGGCTGAAGCATTGAAATCTAGAGTAGAATAAACACGATAATATGTTTTTTTATATAGTATAGGTTATCAAAATATAAGATGGTCTGTTACGCCGTTACAAGAAAAATAATTATAAAATTCTAGTAACTTATTAACAGACCAACCCTGAATGCACGAAAGGAAGCTCATAACAACTACCAAATATGCGAATAACTTTTTTATTGAATAAATATTCACAGTTATTACTCTTAACTATTAGTATAAATGGCATGCTACCATGTGATCAGCTCCTATTTCCTTTTGTATTGGCTGAACATTACTGCATATTGGTTTTGCATATGGACACCTAGTATGGAATCTACAACCAGAAGGTATATTCATTGGGCTTGGTATATCTCCTTTAATAATATTTAAATTAGATTCTCTCGCTTTTATAGGATCAGCTATAGGTATAGATGACAAAAGCCCTTTGGTATATGGATGAAGTGGATTCTTATATAAGTCATCACTTTTACCTACTTCGACAATACTTCCTAAGTACATAACTCCAATTCTATCAGAAATATGCTTTACCATGGATAAATCATGTGCAACAAAAAGATAAGTCAATCCCATTTCCTTTTGCAAATCCTCAAGCATATTAACAACTTGAGCTTGTATTGATACGTCTAGGGCTGATATTGGTTCATCACATAATACAAAGTCCGGATTTGTCGATATTGCTCTTGCAATTCCAATTCTTTGACACTGCCCTCCACTAAATTCATGCGGGAATTTATCCATATCATCTTTCTTCAAACCAACCATTTCAAGAAGATTTTCAATTTTTTCTTTTCTTTCTAATTTATTTAATCCAGTGTGTAAAGTTAACGGCTCTTCAATTAGTTCCTTTACATTCATGTATGGATTAAGTGAGGAATATGGATCTTGAAAAATGGTTTGTATCTTTTTATAATATTGTTTCATTTGCTTTTTTCTTAGTTTGGCAATATTATTTTCTTCAAAGAATATATCACCAGATGTTACATCATAAAGCCTTGTTATTGTTCTTCCTAAAGTAGATTTTCCCCACCCGGACTCTCCAACTAATCCAAAAGTTTCCCCTCTTCTTATATAAAAAGAAACTCCATCCACAGCTTTTATAAAATTATTTTTAGTAATTCCATTTTTAACTGGAAAGTATTTTTTTAAATCTTTTACTTCTATTAATATATCATTTTTCTTTCCCATTCTCTTTCTCTCCTTAATAAACTAATAATTTGTATCAAATAATTAATAACGCAAAATATCCAAATCATTTAGCAAGAAGACACATACTTCTATGGGTTTTACTAAAACTATTATATTCAGGTATTTTATTAAAACACTCTGATTTTGCAAATTCGCATCTTTCTGCAAATGGACATCCCTTTGGAGGATTTAAAAGAGAAGGGGCTGAACCTTTTATTGGATTAAGCCTGGCTTTTTCATCATCTTGAACCTTTGGGATAGAATTTAGTAATGCTTTTGTATATGGGTGCTTTGATGAATAAAAGATCTCTTCCGCTGTTCCTTCTTCCATTATTAGGCCTCCATACATAACTGCAATTCTATTACATAAACTAGCTACAACTCCAAGATCATGGGTTATAAGAATTATTGACATGTTATTCTTAATTTTAAGTGATTTTAAAAGTTCTAATATCTGAGCTTGAATAGTTACATCTAAAGCAGTTGTTGGCTCGTCTGCAATTAAAAGTTTAGGATTACATGCAAGCGCCATTGCAATTAATACTCTTTGTCTCATACCTCCGCTGAATTCATGAGGATATTGATCTATTCTTTTATCTGGCATTGGTATTCCTACATCCTTTAATACATCAATTGCCATTTTTCTGGCATCTCTTTTGTTAATTCCTTTATGCCTAACTAAAACTTCTATAATGTGATTTCCTATTTTCTTTAGTGGATTTAATGCTGTCATAGGGTCTTGAAATATCATAGCTATTTCTTTCCCTTTAATTTTTCTCATATCCTTAGCAGATAACTTCAGTATATTATTATCATTAAAATAAACGTCTCCAGAATCTATCTGTGCATTTGGAGGAAGAATTCGCATTACAGATTTCATAAGAACACTTTTTCCGCTCCCAGATTCACCAACAATACCTAAAACCTCTCCAGATTTTATTTCAATATCTACCCCTCTTACAGCTTCTATTTTATTATTTTTAATGTAAAAGTTAGTCTTTAGATCTTTTATTTTTAGAAGAGCTTCTTTACTCATAATACTATTTTTCACCTCCAACAACTCTTGGCTCTACAATTGCCCTAAGAGTATTTCCAAGCTTATTAAATGAATATATTGTTAAAATTATTAATAGCCCTGGTAATATTGCCATATATGGAGCATTTTGAAGATTTGATTGTGAATTTTGAAGTAAATTTCCCCATGAAGACATTGGTTGTTGAATTCCAAGACCTAAAAAACTTAATGAAGATTCAGTCATTATAGCTCCAGCTATACTTGTTGTTGATGCAATTATAATAGTTGGGAAAACGCTTGGAATAATATGCTTAAGTATTATTGTTCTTGAAGATTGTCCAATAGAGATAGCATACAACACATATTCCCTTTCCTTCACTGAAAGCGTTTCTGCACGAACAAGCCTCGCAATTTCCATCCATGTAAATAATCCTATAACAATAATTATAGCTTGTAGGCCTGGTTTCAAAAATATACTAATTACGGTTACTAATATAAGCCAAGGTATAGAAGATATTATATCTACAAAACGCATTAATAGATTATCTATTTTTCCACCAAAATATCCACTTATTGTTCCAACTAAAACACCTATTGAAGTAGAAATTATCATTGCAAGAACTCCAACTATAAGTGATACCCTTCCCCCATATATAGTTCTAGTTAAATAATCCCTTCCAAGTTCATCAGTACCAAATAAATGGCTGATACTAGGTGATTGTAGCATATTGGCTGTATCAGTTGCATCTGGATTTATAGGTATTAAAAATGCAAATATCGAAATAAGTACTATAAAGATTAGAAAAGCCAATGAGAATATGGAAGTTTTACTATTTCTTAATTCATACTTAAAATTATTAATTCGTCTATTTTCCATATGATTTACCTCATTCCTCTTATTCTTGGATCAACTAAGCTATATAGTATATCAGACAATAGATTCCCTAATATAACCAATGATGATGATAAAATTAAAATCGCCATGATAACAGGATAATCCATACCTTTAATTGCTGTTATGAAATATGGACCAACTCCAGGCCAGCCAAAAACAGTTTCGGTTATCATACCACCTGTCACAAGCATTGGCAGCGCAATTCCTATCTTTGTAATTATTGGAAGAAGAACGTTTTTGCATACATGTTTAAAGAGGATTTCCCTCGTACTTCCTCCGAAGGCATTCTGAACTGTTACATAGTTTTGTGATACCTGTCCTATTGTGGATGATCTTACGTATCTCACTAGCTCAGGCAAAAAAGCAGTGGTTAAGACAAAGCATGGCATTATAAAATGAACTAAAAGGTCTGAAAATGAATCTTCCTCCCCAATGGTATTCATTCCTAGTATAGGAAATATTGCAAGCTTGTACCCAAATATAAAAATAATTATCATAGCGAACCAAAATGTTGGTACTGCTATACCTATTGAACAAAATCCATCAATCACTTTATCTATAAATTTATTTTTATTTGCTCCAGCTAACAATCCAAGAACTATTGACATTACAACTGCAAGTAAATATGATGGTAAAACTAGCGCCATTGTAGCTGGAATTCTTGCTGCTAAATCATTAGCTATACTTTCGTGGTTAACTATTGAATATCCAAATTGTCCATTTAATATTCCCTTAAGCCATAAAAAGTATTGTACATAAGCTGGTTTATCAAACCCATATTTGGCTTTTATTAAATTTACAGTTTCTTCTGGCATATTTGGTGTTGCCATGGCATCAATTGCATTATATGGAGCTAACTTAATAAATGTAAAACAAATTATTGAAATTATTAATAGCAGTGGAATTGCTTGAATAACTCTTTTTAATATATATCTAGCCACTATATTGTCACTTCCTTTATTGATAAATTATAAATGGGGAATAATTATTTGTTATTCCCCATGAGCTTAACCTGTAATAATTTTTATTTAAAATGCAATTTTGACATATCTTCAAAAGTATATACTGGAACTAATGCAGCATCCTTTACTCCATCAACATTAGAGCTCATAACAAGTATTCTCTTATTCTCAAGAATTGGATAGAAATACGCATCATTTTGAATTTGTTTTTGGGCATCATTATATATTTCTTTTCTTTTGGCTTCATCTTTTTCTACTCTTCCTGCATTAAACAAATCAACAAGTTTATTATCATCAAAATGGCTATAGTTGTGTGAACCAGGTATAAATAATGAGTTAAATGTATCTGGATCGATTCCCATTATATACCCACCAAGGAACATATCATAATCGCTATTTGGATCCTTCATTTTTTGGGTAATAGCAGCATCCTCTCCACCTGAAAGCTCAACATCTATTCCCACTGCTTTAAGATTTTGTTGAATAATAGCTGCTTCCTTCTGATAAGGCACATTATTTCCAACATATCCAAGTTTAAGCTTAAGACCAGATACTCCTGCTTTAGCTAAGAGTTCCTTAGCTTTATCCTGATTATAATCATATTTTTCAACATCATCAGTATGATACTTGCTTTCATTTGGAAGGAAAGTATATGCCTCCTTTGCATATTCATCAGATCCAAAGGCTGCATTTATCATATCCTTTCTATTTAGAGCATAAAATATAGCTTTCCTTACATCTTCGTTTTGAAGTTTAACTGATTTTGAATTCATAACCATGTAAGCTATTCTTCCTTCGTCATAGGTATAAGAAGTTAATTTATCACTTTTTAAATCCTTTAAATCATTAGACTGAACAATTAATGCATTTATTTCACCCTTTTGAAGTGAGAGTTTAGCTGTATTGGCATCCGGTATTGTCTTAAATACTACATTTTGTATTTTAGGTGCACCAAGGAAATAATCATCATTCTTGACTAACTTTACATACTGCCCTGCTTTATATTCCTCTAATTTATAAGGTCCAGTACCCACTGGCTTTGCATTCTTTTCACTATTTTCGAAATTTGTTTCTCCTTCATATACATGCTTAGGCATTATAAAAATATCTCCTAAAAGCTCCATCGCTGGGGCACTAACTTCTGGAAGAACGAAATTAACAGTATAATCATCAATCTTTTCGATTTTTACTGGTTTTCCATTAAATATTAGCTGACTATACGCCCAACCAGCATTTTTTTCATTTAGCATCTCATTATACGTGAAAACTACATCATCAGCTGTAAATTTTACACCATCGCTCCATTTAACATCTTTTCTTAGCTTTGCCGTATACGTTAGTTTATCTTCAGATGGCGTCATGCTTTCTGCAAGGAAATACTCAACTTTATCTGAATTATACATATAAAGTGGTGAATATAATGCTTTTATTTCCATCAATCCATAACGATCACTTGTCGTTATTACATTTACTGAATTACCTGGATCTCCATCAATCCCATATGTGAATGTATCAGATTTTGAAGCACTTGCCTCAGTTTTAGCACTACTGCTTGTCTTTCCACATCCGCTTAATATAGATATTGCAGCAATTCCTACTATTAAAATTTTTGATAACTTTCCTATTTTCACTTATTTTCCCCCTTAAATTATGCTTATAAAATCCCCTCGTAAAATTTTATGAAAACAACTACACAATTAGAATAGCAAGCTTTATGGAGATCTGCTTTTCTTTTTTTATTGTATATTCACATAATTCTTATAGATTTACTGGGTTTATATTCCGATTATATCACTCAGAATTACTTTGTCAATATATTTTTTACCGTTTTTTTCATCTAAATAAATAATATTCCTTAATGATTTTTTATTATATATGCGCTGAAAAATTTTAATTTAATACGAATTTCTTGAAAATAAGAAAAGCGCATATTCATATTGAACAATGCGCTAATCATTTTATTATATTTCCATTTCCTTAACATTATCATCTATTATCAAATCGACATCCGTTGTTTTCAACACTTCATCAACAGTTAAACCTGGTGCTACTTCTATTAGAACTAATCCTTTATCTGTAACTTTCATAACCGCTTTATCTGTAATTATTAGATTGACACATTTGGCAGCCGATAAAGGCAATGTACATTTTTTTAATACTTTTGAGTTCCCTTTTTTATCATTATGGCTTAATGCAGCTATTACATATTTCGCTCCCACTAAAAGATCCATTGCTCCTCCCATACCAGGCGAAAAAACTCCAGGTATTTTCCAATTTGCAATATTTCCTTCTTGATCCACCTCTAAAGCGCCCAATGCAGTTATGTCAACATGCCCACCTCTTATTATTGCAAAAGATAAATCCATATCAAAGGTTGATGATCCTGGTAGTAAAGTGATTGGAGATCCACCTGAATTAGCTAGATCTGGGTCAGATTCTCCTATCTTTGGAGTTGCGCCAAACTTCAATGCGCCATTTTCACATTGTAGTGTTATTTCCATTCCCTTTGGTAAATAATTGGCAGCCATATTAGGTATACCGAATCCTAAATTAGCAACCATTCCTTCTTTAAATTCTTTTGCGATTCTTCTTGCAATTATCTCTTTACCATTCATCATTTTCACCCCTATCTCATTTTATTAGTTCTTGTCCATAAATCTTCAAAATATTTTCTTCTATCTTCAAAAGAATCACCTTGAACTATTATATCTACTAATATACCCGGTGTTCCAACACTATCAGGAGGGATTTCACCTACTTCAACGATTTCATCCACTTCGGCTATAACTAAATCAGCAGCAAGTGCCATACTGGTATTTGTTCCTTTTGTTGTTCCTCTATATAAAATATTTCCGAACTTATCAGCCTTACAACCTTTAATTAATGCAACGTCTGCTTTTATAGCTGGAAATACTAAATATTCCTTTCCATCTACAATAAGTTTATCTCTTCCATTCTCAATTTCTGTACCAAGCCCAGTTGGTGTTATAACTGCGCCAAGTCCAGCTCCACCAGCTCGTATACATTCAACTATGGTTCCCATAGGTATAAATTCTACTTCTAATGTGCCTGCATTATATTGTTCTTGTGCTTCAGGGCAAGTCCCAATATGTGCACCTACAAATTTTTTTATTTGTTTATTTGCTATGAGCATACCAACATCATGAGTCTCCCCTGGTTGAGCTGATACAGCTTGAATAAGTGTAAGATCCTTAATATTTGTATTCGCTAGCTCCTCTATCATCTTTAATGGAGCACCCACTCCTAAAAAACCTGCTGTCATTATCTTCATGCCATCTTTAATATTTTTTATTGCTTCCTGTACTGTCTTAATCTTTGTCATTTCTCTATACACCTCCAGATTTTTATAATATGCTATCGATTATAAAAGAAAAATTATTATTTAAGACCAATTATCCCTTTTAGAAATTTAACTGTTATAATAATATTATTATTTATGAATTTATATTCCAATTAAATCCAAAAACCGAAAGAATAACGTCTAATAAGTTTTTATAAATTATTTTGTAACATATGGAAGTATATAAGAATCACCATTTTCAATTTATATGACATTATGAGTTATAAGTTTATTAAATAAAATAATTGATTTGAATTTCACTGAGCTCTTGAGTAAAAAAATAGATGTGAATTAGAATAATTTTCCCTAATTCACATCTGTTCTTATAATAATCTTTTAATGCACTAAACCTGCATGTTTCCTATAAATTATAAAAATTTTCGGTTGTGCTTCGCACTTTTTAATGCATGTATATTGTTAACTTTTTTTATTTAAAAAATGTTTCATTTGAAAACACTTTCATTTGAAGATGTATTTATTTAAATCATTAAAAACTCATTTATTCTTAAAAAGGTTTAAAGGTTTATTAGAATCTTTTTAAGAATAAATGAAGTTTAATCAAAATTTTAGTTATTGCTTAATATATCTTCAATTATATTCTTTAAGTTTTTACCCTGTTCAAAATCTGGATCTAATCCAATAGATTTCTCTGTATACTCTAAGGCTTTATCAATTTGTTGTAAATTATAATAACAAAGTGCAATTTCGTAATTTGTTTCTGGGCATTCACCATAAAAGTCTAGTGAAGATTCTAAAAGCTTTAGTGCATCATTATCATAGCCAAGATAACCTAATATAGAACCAAAATAATATCCTAAGTCGCCTTCTTCACCAATAGGGAAATAGTATTCCCAAACTTTATTGATTGCATCAGCAAATTCATCTTTAGGGAAGTCTTCTTCATTTTCTATTCTTTCAATTAAAATATTGTATAACTCAAGCAAAGTTCTTGAATCCCATACTGTAAATCTTAGAAAAGTCAAAAGTTCCTTAGTAGTCAAGGAGTTACTCAAAGGCATAATTGCTTTTTTCATTATATAGAAATCATCTGGCCCCACACTTTCTATAACTTCATTGTAAGCCATTGAAGTTTCAATAAAATCATTATTACTACTACTTACCATAAATAGAGACACATTTATGTTTTCGTGTTCATATATACTATGTATTGCTTTTCCGCCGAGTTCTTTAAAATATAACTCTATAGCATGAAAATTTACCGTCATAGAAATACATCCATGCTTTGATAAAAATGGATGATAATTTTTATCCATGCTTTCTTCATTCTTATAACCTTTATCAGCAGATATTAGAATCACGTCATCATTAAACAACTTTCTTAATCTTGAAATACATCTTAATCCAATTATAGGCATATAGAATGCTGTATCCTCTAAAGAATTTTTGTAATGCATCAAAACATCATTTAATTTCTTATCTTCGTAATAACTATTCCCATCAATTTTTTTATCTGTATAATAATAATCTAATCCTGCAAGAATTGATTTATCATTAGGATCTCCTTTTTCATCTGGAGAAGTTATTGTTATTACTCCTTCATAAATCTCTCCGTTATTAACATAAAAAGTATCTTGTGGAAGACTGTCAAAAGTATAATTAGCAAATAGAATTAAAGGATTTTTCATTTTCCCTTTTGCTAATACTTCACCACTATGTCTAAGTTTAATTTCATCATCCTTAGATATATCAAAAGTTGCACAATCAAGTATACCAGCTTCGAAATAAGGAGTTAAAAAGCTATGATTCTGCCAATATTCAATATTTCTTTCAGCAAAATCCGTTACTATGTATTTAAACTTTATATCTTTTAACGAAGAATTTTCAATCATATGTAAAAATCTTTTTAGAAACGTATAAGTAAATCGTCCAACTCCTGCTGCAAGCTCCATAATATATATGACAGTATTTTTATCTATATCTTCTCTTGCAACATAGTCTCGCAAATATCCAAAGACAGTTTTAGCGTATTGGTTTGCGATATACGGATTGGTTGTTATATATTGTGGCACAATACCTTTAATCCAAGCCTCTGGCCCTTGGTTTGCAAAGAATTCTGTCTGCAATTTCCATAACATTGACTGTGATAAAGGCTTTTCAGCTTCAACTATAGCTCCTGAACTCTCGTTAACTTTCGAATTTGAAGCTTTAGTAATATTATATTTTTTATTTTTTTCTGACAAAACAATTCCTCCCTAAAAGTAAAGTTAAAAATTACTTTTACTAAAATATCATTAACAGAATGATTATACTATTCTAATTAATTTATGTATATAGATAAACCAACTATAATCTATACTTATACGTATACCTCACCGAAATCATAAATGTTTTCTCCACAAATATATTTATGATTTCTAGTGAATATATGAACTTAAAGTCTTAACAAATTTACAAGTATATTCATCTAATAACTCTAATTCTTAAGTTGTTTATATTTACAAGTTTCATACAAGATGATGGCCTCAAAAAAATCATACTCATTATTTCTAGTTGGGATATTTTTAACTATATGCTACAGATAAAACGTAAATTTCCAAATAAAAAGGCTACGTAAAAACGCAGCCTTTTTGTAGTCAATATTTGCCCTAAAATTATTTTAATTTGTTCTTCTTTTGCTTACAGCACTTTATAGGATATTCATTTACTTGCTCTCAGCACACTTTTTGTACTCTATAGTTTTTTCAACTGGTTTAACTATGGATTTATCCTGCCACTTACCTTGCCTGTAACGTATTACGCTTGCTATAGCCGTAATAGTCCAAGTAAGTCCACTAGTTACCCACACGCTCCACACTCCTAGAAAAGGAATCATAGCTAATCCACTTGAAAATCCAACTCTTCCAGCCACTTCAACAAAACCATTAACCATAGCATAAAATGCATCCCCTGTACCATTGAGTACACCTCTTGTAACGTAAATCATTCCAAGAGGAAAGTATGCACAACTTGTAATCCTTATTGCTTTATCTCCAAGATTTATTACTGATTCATCTTTAACAAACACTTCCATTATAGCCTGACCGCCAAATTGAGCTGCAATAAATGCTAAAAGGCTAAATCCAGCTACTATTAAAATGCTTTTGTGATATCCTTTTTTACCCTATCAAGTTTATTAGCTCCCATATTTTGACCTGCAAATGTAGACATAGCTGCCCCTAATGAATTGAACGGCTGCTGTATTAGCTGTTCTACTTTACTAGTAGCTGTAAATGCTGCGACAGCTGTCTCTCCAAATCCATTTACTACACTCTGAAGCGCTACTAATGAAACAGCAATCAGTGAATTCTGAGCTGCTACAGGTACTCCAATCCTTATACATTTAGTTATGATTAATTCACTTATTTTCCAGTGTTCTTTCTTTAATTTAAAATATGGATTCTTGATCAAGGCAAATACCAAGCAGCCAATTGCTGCACATGCCTGAGAAATAACAGTAGCATAGGCAGTACCTGATACACCAAGTCCAAATTTTAGAACAAAGATTAAATCTAATACAACATTAATTGCGCAAGAAATAATTAGAAAAACTAAAGGTGTACTGGAGTCACCTAATGCTCTAAGTATTGCTGCTATAGCATTATAGGATGCTACAGCGATCATTCCTCCTGATGCTATTCTTAAAAAAGCTACAGAATCATTTAAAATTTCAGGTGGTGTATTCAAAATTTGTAAAACTTGACGAGCAAAAACAACTCCTAATATACTCATAACAACACCAGATGCACCAATCACATAAGTTGAATTGGCAATGGCTCTCTTTACTTGTTCTTCCTTCTTGGCTCCAAAATATTGAGAAATGATTATACCTATACCAACAGACAATCCCAAGCATACAGAGAAAAAAAGAAAACTTAGAGATCCACAAGCACCTACTGCGGCTAAAGCATTAGCACCAACAAACTTTCCTACAACTATTGAATCAATCAAGTTATAAAACTGCTGAAATACATTGCCTATAAGCATTGGCCAAGTGAATTTCATAATATGGGAAACTTCATTACCTTCAGTCATATCATGTACATATTTTACAGACATAATTTAAAACTCTCCTTCTTTTGTTTACTTCAATATTACATGGATTTAACAAATTAAGCTGGCAATATATTAACCCAATATAGACATATATTGCAGTGCATGTTATATTTTTTATGTTAAATTTAATTTAAGTATGTATTATTTTGCAATTGGTCTTCTTAGAATTTTGCAAGGATTGTGTTTATATCAATGTCTTGTAATACCATTAAACTATCTACATACTAATTATATATATTAAATATTTGGAGGTCTTATATGTATCCCTTTTTTGAAGCGAACAAATCTGGTGATCGAAACTTTTTTAGTTCAAAAATTTTAGAAAATTTCAGTTTTCCTCCACATTTACATCCATATGTAGAAATAGCTTATGTTATTGAAGGCTCTATAGAAGTTACAATAAACGATACTCAGCGCTGCCTTAAGGCTGGTGAGGTTTCTATATGTTTCCCTAATGATATACATACTTTTAATAGTGATGGATTTTCAAAAATTATTCTATTTATTTTCTCACCAGATCTTACACGTAGCTTCTTTGGTATACGAATGGACAAAACACTGGAGAATCCATTTATGTCAAAAAATATTGTCGATGATGGGGTAAGTTCTCTTTTATATATGCTCCATGACGAATATACAAGTTCTAATAATAAATATGTTATTAAAGGGCTTTTATACACCATACTTGGAAAGCTTGATTCGCATTTTTCATTTAAAAAAAGCAGCACTTTTTATAACAGTACAATGCAAAATCTACTTAAATATATTGAAATTCATTACCATGAGAAAATTTCACTAGATAGTATAGCGAAAGATTTAGGTTTCAGCAAATTTTATCTCTCAAGAATTTTTTCAAATAAGATTGGCTACCAATTTAATGATTACATAAATAGATTGAGAATAAATAAAGCTCAAAAACTCCTTAGCGAAACAGACCTTCCAGTTACCGTTATAGCTTTAGAATGTGGCTTTGAAAGTCAGCGAAATTTTAACAGAATTTTTAAAGAACTAACTGCTCTTACTCCTACAAAATTTAGAACAGGTATATGATGCTATTTTTCAACAACCCCATTTGATGAGTTAAACTTTAAAAAGCGTGTTCCTTGAAAAGTTAATGTTCCCCATTCATGTTCTGGAACATTTTTGAAGACACGTCTTCCAACTGTAAATTTAATTTCACTCCCAGTGTCTAACTCAAATTCTAAAATTAACTTTTCAGTAGTTGTCATAACTCCATTGATGTCTGTATTTGTACACGTTTCTTTTTTCTTCTTAATTAATTTTGCCTTAGTGGATATAATTGGTGAGTTTTCATTTTTAATATATTTACTGATGTTTATAAAAATTATAAAAGCTACGAAAACAAAAAATATTAGCTGAAATCCAATCATGATTAACCCACTTCCTATCTTTCTAAAACTCTATTACTTTAGCTTAAATTCTACATTTCATTGATTTTAACTTGATTTTGATAACTTATTTATTTAATACTTATCGAATTTATACCCATTATATCATAAATTTACATTAATTAACCTATTAAGCGTTATTTATGCTAAAATAAAGTCAATATTTAAGAAATTTTCGAAATAAATTTTAATGAATTAAACTTCTATTTATAATACATATTTTGTTAAAAATTAAAGCTAAGATTTTTTTAAATGCAAAAAATTTTAGCTTATTAATTATCAGCTACTTTATAAATTTCCTAACACCTTTTGAATTTCTAACTCTGTCAAAGACCTATACTGGCCTTTCTCTAGTGATTTGTCTAAAGCTAGTCCACCAATTGAAATTCTCTTTAAATATACAACGTAGCAGCCTACGGACTTTAACATACGCTTTACTTGATGCTTGCGTCCTTCTGAAATAGTAAGATATCCAGAAACGACTGGCTGCGTATGATGATTTGAGTTTATATTGTTCACATTATTGGTGGCCATTTCATGTTTAAGATCTTCATATACGCCAAACTTATCTACTTCTATTCTTGCAGGCTTAGTTAATATTTTACCTTGTCCAATATAAGTTCCCTGCTCTAATTGGTTCTTATCTTCTTCGCTTAAAGAACCTAATGCCCAAAAGAAATAAGTTTTTTCAACATGCTTTTCTGGATACATGACCTTATGTTCAAATTCTCCATCATTTGTAAATAACAATAATCCTTCTGTGTCCTTGTCTAACCTTCCAACATGAAATATTCCTTTCGTACCAGCTTCGCCTAAAAAATCAAATACGGTCTTATGAATCTCATCAGTTTTTGCAGTAATACAACCTGCTGGTTTGTTAAACATGTAATATAATTTTCCTGTATATTTAACTATCTTATTAAGATACTCAATGACATCACAGTTTTCATCAATTTCCATTGCAGGCTCTGTAACTAACTCTTTATTTACCTTTACCATACCTTCTTTAATATAATTTCTGACACTTTTTTTGCTTCCAACAGCTGATTCTGCTAGAAATTTATCTAATCGCATATATCGTCACATCTCTTCCTATGTAAAAAATCTAAAAAATTAAATTAACTTGTCCCTAATTTCAACTTGTTATTTAATAAATCTAATCATAAATTGTATTCTGCAAATATAATTATTAATTTGGATATCCATAGTTTAAAGTAAATCTCAATATAATAAACTTTTTAAAGCATATAAATCTTTTATTTCAATTTGATCTATATAGATTATAACATCTTTTTCATTAATTATTTACTAATTTAAATTTCTGCCATGGAGCTATTGTATCAATCAAAAACAGTTCTTCCTCTGCGATTCTTCCTACTACATTTGATTTGCCAGAGTTTTTCATAGGCTTTTTAGCTATCTGCATTTCTCCTGCATAATGTCCATATAATGAACTTTCTATAATAATATCTCCTCTTCTTATATCTGGAGTATTAAATATTTCAAAATTGTGGTCTTTATATTTAACTCTGCTTTGAGTTGATCTTATTAAATAATCAGATACATCTCCTCTGTTAAAATGAAATTCTTCAAGCACTATTTTCTTCTCTGTTTCAGGTGCATTTTTATTTATCTCACAATTTAAAGTCAAAACATAAGGATCTATTTCACTTAATGCTTTTAATTCTTCTTCACTAGCAAAGGCATTTGCAATAATTACATCATCTATTAAGTCAGATGTCCATAAATGCTTTGCTTGAATTGTTATTGGAAGCTCTCTATGAATTTCAAGAGTGCATAATCCATCGTTTACAGGCCATGGACCATGATCTGCACTGTGAGATGAAATAAATGCTGCTGTTCTAATTCCTAACGATTTGAACTGCTTGCTGGTTTTTATAAAATGTTCATAGCTTAATCCTGTATATCTGTGTGGATAAAAATTATGACAGCCTAATATATTATCTGCATTTGGCATATAAGAGAATATATTATCTATATATTTTGTCCCATTGCTCATGTTTAATTCTATTTTCAATTTCTTACTTGTAAATGACATAATAGATTCCTCTAAACCAGTAAATCCAAGATCAAGTCTTATACCATAGAGTCCTAGCTCCTTAAAAAAATCTAAATTCTTATAATCAATTCCAAGTTCATCGAATACTTTAGGACTTATATCTGCTATTACTTCCATATCATTTTCATTTGCACATTGTATTATTTTCTTGAAATTATTGATTATTACTTCTTTACTTCCATCAAATGATAAAAGACATGTGAAAATTCTTTTAAAATTATATTTATATGCCAATTTTATATAATCTTCTATTTCATTTGCACTACTGTGCATAGGATAAACTGATATTCCTAGCCTTCTCATTAAAAATTCTCCCTTAATTAAAATTTTTGTTATAGATAAACAACATATAAAGCATACTCCTTATTTCGGAGCGTTATATGCATAGATTCATGTCTCACTTGGTCTATCTATATTTTCTTATAGATTTTCACTGACAATCATTTTAAATATAGTGTTTCTCTATTTAATTGACGTGATTTATTTATTATAAAACATACCATTAAAAAATATTTTATCGTCTAAAATTGTTATATTAGTTCCATATTCGTTAGTAATCTTTTCAGATCTTCCACCTCCAACTGGAATTTTATAAAGATTTTCATTATCTGAATAATTCACATAATAGACATAATCTTTGCGTGCATTTATAAAAGTAGCTTTGTCATTAGATAACTTAGCTTTTCCTGTTCCATCTCCATTTACTTTATATAACTTATCACTATCTGATTTGTTGCTATAAAAAACAGTATCTCCACAAACAGTCATAAATAAAGTTTCATCATCACATACTTTTGTATTTTCACTTCCATCTAATCTCATTTTGTAGATTTTATATCCATCAGATATATTGGTGTAATATATCAATCCATTGCTTACAGTCATATCCTCTGTAGCAGATGAATTAAGTTTAATTCTACAACTGCCATCTAAAGATATTTTGTATATATTATTTAAATCAATTGAATGTGAATTAGTTCTTTTAACATAATATATCCAATTGCCTTCTACAAACATATTTCCTACTGCCTCATTTGCTATGCATGTGTCCTCTGTTCCATCTGTTTTAACTTTATTTATACTGTGGTGAAAAGCATCTTTCCAATTGCTATAGTAAATCCAGTCGTCTACAAGATTAAGGTTCCATACTCTATTTGGAATTAATTGTGTATTGTAACTTAAATCACATAAATCTTTCCTAAGAGGATCATTTTTCCTTATTTTGTACAAATAATCAGGAGCTGCTCCATAGACATCTCCTACCCTATTTATATAATATATATAATCATTATCTTCTACAGCCATTCCATCATTTACAATATTGCCTGATGAATTAGAAATTTTTGAATCGTCATTTTTAGGCACATCTGAGCTATTGTAGCAAGTAAAATTGAAATTATATATTTTATCATAAGCTCCATATGAATTTTGATCTGCTCCATTAGATGAAGACCTTTTTACAAAAATCATAACTTTATATTTACCTTCAGTTAATGCATTATTATCTTTTATTGTAAATTCATTATATGCGGGTATTGGATTTGAATATCCATCAGTTAATTCTGTGTAATCTTCATTTTCACTCCTAGCTATAAATACTCTATACTGCACTGGATCATAATTGCTGTAGTCAGAATAATCTCCATCATACTTGGAACTCATATTTATCTTGATGGTGTCACCACTTAGCACTGGATAATGATCAACTCCTGCATATTCGACATATGGATTTTGCTTTTCAACTGATAAACCTGAAACGGTACCAAAATCCGTATGTGAAAAATCAGTTTCAGTTGTATCAGCTTTTGCACTTGTACTACATGTTATAAAAATCAATGATGTAATAGTAATGACTGAGAATAATCTATTAATAACCTTTTTTGACATCTATACATCCACCCCTGATTCTTTTTATTTTATAAAATATTTATTGACAGCTCTAAGTGATGCATCTGCAACTTTTCGGCTGTTTAGTCTATGCATCATCATCTTTGCATCACCATCATCGCACTCAACAGTCGTTTCCATGAGCACTGCGGGGCACCATGCTGATGATAACACTGCGAGATTTGGTCTATCTTGAAGTGGATATGTGTTAGTTTTTATGGTGCTAGACACTTCTCTCATGAGTATTGTTGCAAATTCTCTTCCTGGTTTTGGAGCAGTAGAATTATATAGTACCGTAGTCCCCCTAAACATATAAACAGACTGCATATTAACATCTAATGGAAGTGAATTATTGTGTATACAGAAAAATAAATCTGCATTCAAAAGATTTGCTGGATCTGTTCTATCTAATAATCCTACATTTTTATCATCATCTCTAGTTATATATATACGATATCCTGCTTTTTCAAGGTTTTCTTTTACTCTTTTAGATATATCCAAATTTAACTGCTTTTCATAAGTGAAATTGGCTGTTGCTCCAAGCTCTGAGCCTCCATGACCAGGGTCAATAATTATTATTTTTGAGTTATCTTTAACCTTTTCTTCAAACGTAACATCTATAAAGGTCTTAAACTCATATTTATTGTCATCTAAGGAAGAATATCTCCTTTTTACAGGAGTTATTTTAACATTAAGCTTTTCAGAAGTCTCAATATCAACTTTTGCTGTATTATTATCAAGCTTATCTAGCTTTATATTCTTTATATACTTATTATCTTTTAAAACTGAATAGAAGTTATCAGATTCACCAGTAACATTAACCTGTGAAATAAGTATTTCAACTTTATTTCCATAAATTCTTTCAGAATACTTAGGCTCCACAGTATATTTTCTAATATCTCCAGCCTCAGATTCTGTACATGAGTAGGATACTGGAATTCCTAAAGCTCCTTTATGTTCGACTTGATAATATTTAAAAGAATCTTGTTGTAAGTCATAAACTTTGCTATTGCTAGATTCAGTCGTAGTAGTAGTTTCTTCTGCATTACAATAAGAAACAGGTAATATGAAAGTACAGACTAGTAAAATTCCAAAGACTATACATTTAAATTTTTTCATAAATACTTACCTCCACTACATTTTTTTATATCCTATATAGATTTTTTTCATTCTATTTTTTCATAAATTTATATAAACTATTCATTTAATTACATAATATTTAATTTATTTTACTTTTCATTCATAATCTTATACATTCTTACCATTTTTTCAATAAGGACATTTTCAGACATGGCAGTCATTAATTGATCTTGCGCATGAACCATAAGTAATGTTATTTTAATTCCTTTTCCATTTATCTCAGCCTGAATCAATTTTGTCTGAGTACTATGAGCTAGTTTAAGTTCTTCTCTAGCCTTTTTTAAAAATTCTTCTGCTTTATCGTAGTTTTTATTTTCAGCTTCATCAAGAGCTTCAAAGGCATATGCTCTTGAATCTCCTGCATGTGATATTATTTCGAATATTTCTTGCTCCATATAGCTTCATCTCCTAATATTATTTATTAAATTGCGGTAAATATCCTTTGTTTAATGAACATAAGTCCTCAAATAACTTAATTGCAATATCTACTGATGGGACTAGTGGATTATTAGCTAGTGCCATTATAGCTTGATTTGTACTTCCATGTACTCCAGCTTCTATTGTTGATATCTCATAAAATTTTACACTGTGAATAAGGCCTAAAATTTTTTCTTCTACAGGTCGTGTCAAAGATAGCGGAGTCGCACCTCTCTTATCTACTAAACAGTTAACTTCAACAACGGAATCATCTGGAATTCCTTTAATAGTTCCATTATTTTTAACATTTATTGTATGAATGTCTTTTTTATCATTGTATATTGAGCTTATAAGTGATACAGCTGCATCCGAATAATATGCTCCACCTCTTTTTTCTAACTCATGTGGTTTAACATCTAGATTTTTATCCTTATATTTTTCAAATAAGCTTGCTTCAATTATCTTTACCTGTTCTGCCCGTGTCCCAATAGTTTTGGCTGCATCTTTTTCTTCCTTCAATAATCTATCTGTCATATAGTAATATCTATGATAAGGACATGGTATCATTCCTAAAGCATCTAAAAATTTCTTTGGCCATTTTAAATCTGATATATTTTTCATTGTAAGTTCTGAGCCATCTTTTAATTTTTCTATAACTCTATCAGTTACATTTATGCCTTTATACCATACATTTCGTCCCCATACTAAATGATTAAGTCCTACATATTCTATAAAAACATCTTTACTGTTCACATCTAACATTGAAACTATATCCATCTTCATGTGTATTGGAACATTACATAGGCCTATACATTTAATATTTGTATATTTCAACACAGCTTCTGTTATAATTCCTGATGGATTAGTAAAATTAATAAGCCATGCATTAGGGCATAATTCTTTAATATCTTTTGAAATATCTAAAATTACAGGAATTGTCCTAAGAGCTTTTGCAAAACCTCCAGGACCAACTGTTTCCTGACCTAATACGTTATACTTTAAAGGGAATTTCTCATCTCGTGCCCTTGCATCTAATCCTCCAACTCTAAATTGTGTAACTACAAAATCAGCATCACTTAGAGCCTCTCTTCTATCTAATGTGAGAGAAATTCTAATGTCTAAATTAGCCTTTTCACACATTCGCTTTGCTAGAGCTCCTACTATATTAAGCTTTTCTTTCCCTTCTTCTATATCAACCAAAACTATTTCCTTAACTGGAAGTTCGCTTTTTCTCTTTATAAAGCCTTCTATTATTTCTGGAGTATAGCTGCTTCCTCCACCAATTATTACAATTTTCAACTCATTCATCTTGCGCCTCCAACTAGATTTTGTTATGCAGCATTTGTACAATAACTGCATAACAAATTTAAAACTATAATCAATTTTTATTAATTATTCTCCATACCCTCTTTAATTAATTTCTTTTCATATGCTTTTAAGAATGGAAAATATAAAGCAGTTACAATAGCTATATTTATTAATACTAAAATTATTGCTCTCCAGTCTCCACCAGTTGCTAGATAAGCGCCAATAGGTGCTGGCAATGTCCATGGTGCTAAAATAACTGGTTTAGATACTAAATTTAAAGTCATGGCAAAGTATGATACACACCCGCAAATTAATGGTCCAAGAATAAATGGTATTATTAATAATGGATTTAACATAATTGGAGCTCCAAATATGACCGGCTCATTAATATTACAGATTCCTGGGATTAAGCTTGCTCTAGCAATATCTTTTAAGTATCTTGATTTTGAGCCTAACATTAATATTACTAGTCCTATAGTTGCTCCTGACCCGCCAATCCATACGAACCATTGGAAAAATGGCTCTGGCGCTATATTAGGAATAGGTTGTCCAGCTGCTTGAGCCGCTACATTAGCATCAAGCATTGCAAGCCATATTGGCCTTGCAACAGTGCCAACAACAGAATCTCCATGTATTCCGCATCCCCATAAAAGTGTAATAAGTAATATTGGAACTAATATTCCAGGAAGCGAATTTCCTGCTGTTACCAAAGGTGTAAATATACTTAACACAAATTTTTGAATATCAAAATTTAATAAATCTCTTATGATCCATATTGGTACTATAATAAAAGCTGCTGGAATAAGAGCTGCAAAAGAATTAGCAACTGATGTTGGGACTTCTTTTGGCATCTTAATAGTTAGATTTTTTTCTTTGCATACTCTAAAGATTTCTACAGCAAAAATAGACATTATAATAGCAGTAAACATACCAGATCCGCCTAAACTAGATAACGATAACATCCAGCCGTTAGGATCAATATTTAACGGAACATTTGTAAGCAGGAATGCTGCAAGCCCTAAGCTTCCACCAGACAAAGGATCTAGCTTATATGACTTTGCTAGATTATATGCTATTCCAAAAGATGCATATAAGGCCATTATGCCCATACTTAAGCGATATGGAAACATTATCTGATTAACATATGGAGCTACTAATTGCTTTAGCCAGTCATTTGGCGGAACTGCAATTACGAGAAAAAAACTTCCAATTATTATTAGTGGAATAGTAGATACTATACCATCCCTAATAGCTTTTAAGTGCCTCTGCTCAGATAATTTAGTCATTGGTGGCAATAAGTACTTTTCTAGCCAATTAAAAAATTTATTCATACTTCCTCCTTATCTTTTATTACTGTTTTTACTTAAAATAGCTCTTTATTTGCTTAAGAACTCTTGCTCCACCAAGTGGTGTATATCCCATTGGTTCAATAGCAGTTACTTCAAGACTATATTCATTAGCTTGATCTTTAAAACCATTTAACCTATGTCTTACCTGAGGCGCAACTAAAACTAAATCATATTTATTTTGCTGAATTTCATCCTCAAAATCGCTAGTTCCTACTGCTTTGATTTCTAGATCAAATCCCTCTTTATCAGCTTCCTTTTTTATCGCTTGTACAACAATTGCACTAGACATTCCCCCGGAGCAAACCATTAAAACTTTCATAACAATATCCCCCTTCAATTAGCAATATATTTAAATGCTGCTTTACAATATATGTATTTTAGTGCTAACCGTATTATTACCCGCTTTTGGTTTTAATTTAATAAAATTTCATAAAAAATGCTTATACTTGAAATTTTGTTTCATAAATTAACAAATTTAAGTTTTGCAAAAGAATATTAACAAATAATCATTGACAACTGATAATGATTATTGTTAACATAAATTAAGTACTTTGGAAATTATATTTTAAATCCATGTACGTTGATTAGATAAATATTATTGATACTTTATAGATCACGAAAGGCGGTAAAATCGATGAAAGAACTTCATAATATAGGGTGGTATGCTAGTAAGATATCCCCCAAACTACCTAAAAATGCATTTAAACCAGTACCTTCAAGGCTGTTTGGAGGACTTGCATATGCAATTATTATAATTTGTGGAATACTCACAATTACTCTATGTAGATTTAATAACATTATAAACTTTTTAATATCTTTAGTTTTAGGCTTTAGTTTTGCATCCATAGGCTTTCTTGGCCATGAAATTTTACATGGCACTGTTGTAAAAACACATTGGTTAAAAAACTTGCTTGGAGGGATAGCTTTTTTGCCATTAAGCATAGGTCCAAACCTTTGGATTAAGTGGCATAATATGAGTCATCATGCTAATACTCAACATGAAATAAATGATCCAGATGCTTGGATGAGCTTTGAGCAATTTAGCAATAGATCTTTTATAAAGTACATTTATAAACTTCCTTTGTGGTTTCGCTCACTATTTAGTTTCTCAGCATTAAGTATTTCGTTTACACTTCATGGAACTCGCATGTTTTTTATATATGTTAAAGAATTTAAAAGACAAAAAAGCATAAAACTATGGATTCAGTTTATACTCCCTTGGATTATATGGATAGGTTTATTCTTCTTAGTTGAAACTGATAAATGGATTTTCTCATATTTACTTCCATTCCTTATAGGAAATTTCATTGTAATGTGTTATATATCAAGTAATCATAGATTAAATCCTCTTGTACCTATAAATGATCCTTTGGTTAATAGTCTTTCGGTAACAGTTCCAAAGTGGCTTGATGTTCTACATTTTAATTTTTCTTACCACACAGAGCATCATCTATTTCCAGGAATGAATCCTAAATACTATTCTCTAGTAAAGGAAGAAATATTAAAACTCTGGCCAGATAGATATCATCAAATGCCGCTTTTAAGTGCTTTGAAGCTTCTTTGGAAAACTCCTAGAATCTATTATAATAACGAGGAATTAATAGATCCAAGAAACAAACGTATATATACTTCACTAGAAAAAGGATTAAAACCTAATAAAATTTCTTATCATAATCTATAAATAGAATTAGAGATATATAGATAAACCAAGTGAGACTTAAATTTATGCATACAACTCGCCGAAATGAATAATATACTTTTGTTCCAGTTTCTGGGTAATTATGATGGGTGATTCTAAGATTAAAAGCCATCAAATTTCTAATGAAACATTTCACAAAAGCATAATTCTTATTTCTAGTTGGGTTATCTATATAAATTATTAAGATTTAATTCGTCATAAATATTAGATTTTTATAAAAACAAAGACTTAAAGTATCTGTTAGTTACTTTAAGTCTTTGTTTTTATCATTTATAGATATCTAAATTAAAAATTTGAGTTATTAGATAAATATATTTTCATAGCTTTTCGGAACCAAAATATTTATGATTTTAGTAAGTTACCACATAAATTTAGATTTATGCTACATCTTTACTCAACATATCTATATTTTCTAATTGATATAGCGAGCCCAATTAAAAAAATAACTACTAGAGATATCATGCTTAAAGTATATGGAATAAAGATTCTTCCAACTCCTTCATGTGGACTTAGCAAGACTGGTGCACTCCATGGATAAAATGCTGATAACTGTGTATTTACTATTACTATATTTGCGAAAGTAGCTGAGATAGCAAATATTATGCCTGGCAATACATTTTTTGAGTAGATAGCAACTGCACAAGTTATGCAAACAAGCATAAAGTGATATACTATCATCTTTAAAAGTGATATGAAATAATATATAAGTAAATCCATATTTAAGCTTTCATGCTTTAGTAAAAATCCTAAAATTATTGAAGTGAAGAATACTAATATTAAAGTAATTGCTATAATATAAAGAATGCATGCAAGCTTAGAAAATAAAAGCTTCATTCTATTAATAGGATAAGTAAACATTACGTTCATAGTTTTGGTTTCATATTCATGTCCAAAGATATAAGCAGCTATTATTCCATAAACTATAGGTGCTACAATATCATTTAGGAAAGAAAATATCACATTTAAATAACCTTCCCATAAAAGTAATGAATTATATTTTTTATTAAAGCCATATATTATAAATGAAATAACAGTTGGAATAAATAGCACTATTGTACAGAATTTGATCTTTGCCTTTCTATACTTAAAAATCTCTGCTAAAACATATTTCATCATAACCTTATTCCTCCTGAAATCCTTACAAAATAATCCTCCAAACCTTCCTTATGTTTAATTAATTCAAATAACTCCACACTATTATTTACTAGTGCTTTGCTTATATAGTTTGTTCTCATTTCTTTTCCTTTTATATTAAGTCTTAAATAGTTGTCATCAATTAATGAACTATCTAAGTTCAAATTTTCATTTAATACTTTTTGCGCTTTTTTCACATCGTCAACTTTAACATCAACATATTCCTCGTAACTATCATTAATCTCATTCATTGAAGCTTCTTTTAATAAGATTCCTTTTTCTATAATCCCAAGCTTAGTCACTGTAAGTTCTAGTTCACTTAATATATGACTTGATATTATAAAAGTCATATTGTCCTCATTAGCAAGTCTTAGTATGAAATTTCTAAGATCTCTTATTCCTAGTGGATCTAATCCATTAGTAGGCTCATCTAAAATTAAAAGCTTTGGCTTATGAAGAATTGCACGCGCTATACCAAGCCTTTGTTTCATACCTAATGAGTACTCTTTAACTTTTTTATTCTCATCATTTAAAAGATCAACTTTTTCTAAGCACTCGTCTATTATTCCCTTATCTTCCACCCCCATATAATTAGAATGAAGTTTTAAATTCTCATAAGCAGTTAGGTTTTCATAAGACGATGGAAATTCTATAATAGATCCTATATTTCTTAAATAAGAAATATTCTTTTTATTAACTTCCTTTCCCAAAACCGTTATTTTACCACTAGTTGCAGGAATCAATCCTAAGATCATCTTCAAAGTAGTTGTTTTTCCTGCTCCGTTTCTTCCTATAAACCCATATATATCATTTTCCTCGATGTTAATACATAAGTTACTTACACTCAATTGTGTTCCATACTGTTTTGTTAGATTATCAGTTTTCAATATATAATTCATATTAATATTCCCTTCAATTTGTCTTAAATATTCCTAAGTAAAATAGAAGCTGTTTCTCAACATGCCCAATTCCCATTATACCCCTAAATAATAAAATACTGTAATAAAAATTTATAAGCCTTAATTTATTGGATTCATACAATCTATATTATCATTGTTGAAACCTATACAATTCCTATAGATAAAAGCCATTTATCCCTAAGAGATATTCATTTAAAAGCAAGTGATACAATTGTATTAGTTTATGCAAACATAACATTAAAAAAATTTAATAATAGTGATTTCTGATAGCTTAATTACTAAAAAGTGCTCATAAATCAGGGTGCATTGAAATATTCTTAAAAAGTAAATATATCGGAGGTAGATTTAAAGCGATTGAATGATATTCCGAGAGATAACAAAGTTTAGTTTATTCTAATTGGTAACGGCAACAAATCTAATGAGGAAATCTGACTAATTTGGACATTTACAATTAATGCCTAATATAATATATTACTATCTATACCAATTAAACAAGAAAATGTCTTAGAAAAAGACAATAAATTTATGGAGGGAATTTTATGAATTCAGGAACAATATCAATTTTAATTTATGTGGGTATTGGAATCTTAGCGCTATTTATATTACTCTATGGCATAGGATTTACAAGTATCGGAACTGATGAGGTAGGTATAGTAGAAAAATGGTGGAGCTTAAAAGGATCTGTGCCTGCTGATGGTTTAATTGCATTGAAGGGTGAAGCTGGTTATCAGCCACACGTTCTAAGAGCTGGAGTGCATTTTAAAACTCCTTTTAAGTACAAGGTTAAGAAAGTAAGACTTGTAACAATTCCACAAGGACAGATAGGTTATGTATTTGCAAGATCAGGAGAAAGTCTTGCAGATGGACAAACTTTAGGAAAAGTTATTCCTGAGTGTAAATCCTTTCAGGATGTAGTAGCTTTTTTAAATAATAGAGGGCAAAAAGGTCCTCAAAGGCAAATTCTTCGTGAAGGTACTTATGCATTTAATCTAGCTCAGTTTATCATAATTACAAAGGATAAAGTACATTCAATATTTACTTCAAAGGATGAATCAGAGCAAATAGAAACTATGAGAAGTGACTTGCTTAGAGTTAATGGATTCATTCCTGTAGTTATCTCGAGCTCAAAAAATCTTGAACAAGATGAATTTGGAAACAATATTAAAACTAAAGATACAATTGGTATAGTAACTGTTAATGAAGGACCTACTCCAGATAACGGAGCTATAATCGCTCCAATAGTTGGTGATGGTATTACAAATGAATATTACCATAGTAACTTCCAAGAACCTGAAAAATTCTTAGCTGCTGGTGGTAGAAAAGGTAAGCAGATGCAGGTATTGACAGATGGCGTTTACTTTATTAATAGGTTATTTGCTAATGTGGACATAGTTCCAAAAAGTATTATAGATATTGGTTATGTAGGTGTTGTTGTTAGTTACTTTGGTGAAAAAGGTGAAGATGTATCTGGATCAGATTACTCTCATGGAGAACTTGTTGAGCAAGGCAAGAAAGGTATTTGGAGAGAATGTATGATGCCAGGTAAGTATCCATTTAATACTTATGCAGGTAAAATCATTCCAGTTCCTACTACTAATGTTATATTAAAATGGATTAGCGGTCAGGTTGGAGATCATAAACTAGATGATAATTTAAAAGAAATTAATCTTATAACTAAGGATGCTTTTGAACCTAATCTCCCACTTACTGTAGTGTTTAATATTGATTATAGAAAAGCTTCTTCAGTAATCCAAAGATTTGGTGATATTAAACTTCTTATTGAACAATCACTAGATCCTATGGTTGCAGGTTACTTTAAGAATATTGGACAAACTAAGACTTTAATTGAATTGGTACAGGATAGAAGCGCTATTCAAGAACAAGCTTCTAAAGAAATGAAGGAAAAATTCAAATTATATGATTTAGAATTACAGGAAGTATTAATTGGTACACCTGCTGCTTCTTCGACAGATAAGAGAATTGATCTAATCCTTGCACAACTTAGAGATAGACAAGTTGCATTGGAAGAAATTAAAACAAATGAAGCAAAACAAAAGTCAGCAGAAAAACAAAGAGAACTTAATGAAGCAATTGCTAAAAGTGCAGCTCAAGCGGCTCTTACTCAATCAAGTATCGATATAGAAGTTGCTGATAACAAAGGTAAATCTGAATTAAAACTTGCTGAACAATTAGCTTTAAAGACTCAAAAACTTGCTGAAGCTGATAAGTACAAGAGAACTCAAGAAGCTGATGCTTTAAGATATACAAAAGAAGCTGAAGCTGCCGCTAACGCTAAAGCTACTGAACTTAATGCAGCTGCTAATGCTAAACAAGTAGAATTACAAGCTGGAGCTGAAGCTTTCAAACTTGAAAAAGTCGGTGCAGCTCAAGCTTTAAATATCAAAGCTGTTGCAGAAGCTACTGCAGAACAAGAAACAAAGGTTGGTCTTGCAAAAGGTACTGCTGCTAAAGCCTTAGTTGATGCTTATGGCGGTCCTGAATTACAAGTACAACAAAGCGTATTAACTGCTTTTGCAGAAGCATTAAAGATAAGCAAATCCCCTCTTGTACCACAAACAGTAATTATGGGGGGGGCTGATGGAAAAACTCCTAATGCTATGGAAGGAATTTTAAGCATGATTTTAGCTAACATGGCTAGTGCTAATGGATCAATAGTAAATACTATTACTCCTGCACATTCTGCTATAACTAATCAATCAGAGAATAGTTCTTCTAAAGAATCAAAGATAGCTAAAAAGAAAGATAATATTTCAGCCAAGGAACCTGAAGTATAAACCTATTTTTACTTCTAGTATTATATAGATATCCAACTCTAAAACTAAATTTATGTGGTAACTTACCAAAATCACAAATATTTTGTTCCGAAAAGCTATGAAAATATCGCTGAAGCTTCTAAGCCGCAGGTTGTATCCATTTTAGCATGCTCCAACTTTCAGTTTGACAAGCTAAAATGGAACAACCTACAGCTAAGAACCTTTAACAGTTCATTTTCAAATGTTTTCTCCACAAATATATTTATGATTTCTAGTTGAGATACGAATTTAAATTCTTAACAACTTTATAAATATGTGTTTATCTAATAAGCCAAATCTTTAAATTTGATATCTATAAGAACGAGATGTATCTAAGTAACTTTTGAAGTTATTTGGATACATTTTTTTATAATCCCTAGAAATAAGCAGAACGTATTTGTTGCAATTCACAGTTATGGTTAAATATCTTGTAACATTTTTTAGAATTATCATGAAAAATTATTTTTGCAACATATATATTTGTTTTAGTTTATAAACTTTTGAATCTATGATACAATCAATTATAAAATTGTAAAATCATTTGGATTATATGATTTATTATAGGCATATGAAAGAAAATATACGAGAGTTACGACTTGTTATTTTATGAATAGGCCTTACACTGGAGGGATAAACATGAATGAGAAACAAATAGAAATGATGAAGAAATTAATAGAAGAAAAGAAACAAAAGGGAAATAACACTAAAAATAATAAAAGACCTAAGAAGGTTATTGGCCGAATGTTACTAGATAATGGAAAAACAACTCAATAAAACATTATTATTCTAAGGAAGGTAATGTAAATTGAAATAAATTTACTTTAACTTCATATAGAAAGTTCAGTTATTCTTTCTTCAACAAGATCTTACTGATACTTCTGAAGTCGGAATAGCTGGGTTACTATCTATATATAATAGATAGCCTGAAACTCTTCTAAAGCTCTCTGTTCATAAGCTTTATAAAGTCATCATGTTTCATTAGTATTGAAAAGTAAATGCTTGAACCAGTTAAGAATGTGTTTGCCATTGGTACAATACTTAAAATTATTAGACTCGCAAGCACCTGCCATTCAAGTTTATTACTTTTAAAGTCTATTTCTTTCTTATTTATAAATACTCTGATAAAAAATAATACTAGAAATATGTAGCTTAATACTGTAGATATTGAATATAGATATTCCATTTTATCAAGTCCTTTTATTTATTTTTTATGTACATTACTATTGTATACCTCTATTCAATTAATTTCCACTAAAGTTACATTTTTATGGTTATTTTTTATTCATCTTACTTGTAATTACATTTGAGAAAAATCTGGACTATAAGAAAGCACTGCGCGTATATGACTTTAGCACAATGCTTTTATACCGAAAATTATGTTAAAGATTTAGGGGTATTTCTTCGTACAATTCATCTCTTTCATCGGAGTAAAGCCAGCCTTCATCTTCTGCATAATCAAATATTTCTTCTAAAAGTATATCGTATTCTTTAGCAAAAACTGCTGGATTTCTTTTATATTTATCAATCGTTTGTTCAGGGAAATCGTTCTTTCTAATCTTCTCTTCAAGCACAAGTGCTTTTAAATATGTACTTCCTATCAGTTCTCTAATCACATTATACCTATAACTTCTCGCGCTACAGATATAAAGCCTACATATTACTGGTCTCTCTTCATATATAGTGCATAGATTTGTTTCTGTTATGAAATTACAGTCAGTTTTCTTATCTAATACATACTGATCAAAATCCCTATAGTAATTTCTCTTTTTAACTAACTTTTCTTGCACAAAATTCGAAGCAGCTTCATTATCCCAATTACTTAGTTTATTCACACATACATTATCCATTTCAACAGACCAAGACTTTTTGCAGCAGCTCTCCTCACATCCATTACAATCAAGAGGATTATTATTTAAAAATATATCAATTGCATCTAACACATCTTTAACTGTTGTATTTTTAGCAATTTTGTCATAATTCACTTTTCCTTCGCCATCAAATAGTAATTTCATTTTATAGTTCCTCTATTTCAAATTATTTTTTCTTAATAAAAAGAGCCTAAAGCAGAAAATTTTAAAAAAATACTTTCAACTTTAGGCTAAAATTTTTAGTCTGTTAATATTCAGGTAGTTAAATAATAACTACCTGTAAATTTTTAATTTCCCCAAGAATGCTTCCGAGACACAAAATGTGGAAGTCGCTTTTTTGTAAGTAAAATAGTTTTATATTATAATAGTTAATACTATTAGTAACGCTATAATTTATTACTTAAACTTTCTCTTTCTAGCTTCTTCTGACTTTTTCTTTCTTTTTACGCTTGGCTTTTCATAGTGTTGTCTCTTTTTTGCCTCTGAAAGGATTCCAGACATTGAACATTTCTTTTTAAATCTTCTCAATGCTTGCTCTAGAGATTCATTTTCTCCTACTTTAATTTCTGACATACTTTTATCCCTCCCTCCGGCGCTGTATTGTAAACCACATTAATAGTTTACAAATATAAACTCATAATATACTATACATTATTTACTAAAATGCTGTCAATGCCTTAATAGTTTAGTAATAAAGTCTTATGATACTTCTAAGCTAGATATTCTGTGGTCCTCTGCACTTTTTAATGTATATAAAAAAAATCTGAGAGGTGAATTTATTTTTTTATTCTCGTGATTGCATTCAAGATCATTTGAAAATATTGTTTTATAATTTGCCTACAGATTTAATTACATTATATTTTTCTACGAAAATAAAATTATTATACTTTGTAAAGACTTTTCCTTCATAGGTAGTTCCTAAAATAGAAAAAGAGCTCCCACATAAAATGAGAGTTCTTTTTACGAATCGAAAATCAAGAAATTTATACGCTTTTAATTTTAAGAATTAGGATAGTCAGTAACTGATTGCTTCATATTACCAGATTTTGCAGTATTACCTGTATTATTTACTACGTGTGTTATCTCACCATTACCAGATAAAAATACTGAACATGCATGGTGTACTTTAACTCCAGATGCATTTGGAACCTCTATTCCATTATTTTCTGATACTACAGCATCCCTAAAGTATGAGTAAATTCCTGATCCAAAAAGCTGATGAGAAGTAACTGAATCAGCCACTTTGTAAGAAGCATATCCGTTTTGAGTACCATTATTGCTCATCCAAGATGCTTGATTTGGAACATCATATGGTAATTCACTTTGATAGAAGTATACTTTTCCACCATTACCATTCCATATAGTTTGATACTCCTTAAAGTGCTCTACAAACAATCCATATAGTGTAACATTATTACCATTTACAATAACACCATTTTTTGCGTTGTTAACTGTCCAGCCTACTCCTGTACCGTGATCTGCACGCCATACCCAGAAATCATCGCCTATAACATTATTACTATTTATTTTTAGACTTGTATCAGCATTTCCTACTGCTGCCCCACCAATTCTAAAGAATAAATCACTAAGACTTGTAGGATTAGCTGAGTGATCAGCAGAACTTCCATCTTGTCCAACTTTCAATAATACTGGTGAATTCTTTGCTCCAGCATCAAAAAGAACACCAGAAACTTTTACTCCGTCAACATCTGAAATATTCATTGCGGCAGTACCATTGTCTGGGATCAAAGTTGCAAGTCCAAGACCTAATATAACTGTATTAGACTTTGTTACATTTATAGAATCACTAAGATGATATACTCCAGGAGTAAATATAATGTTCTTTCCTTGGCTAAGGGCTGCATTTATGCTTTCAGCTGTAGATGTATCTGGTTTTGCTATATAGAACTGATCTATAGGTAATGATGTACCTTGTCCTAGACCATTTGCCCAAGTTATTCCTTGAGAATTCTTCCTAAGATCAGGAACAAAAACTTGGTAACTTCCATTATCATCAATATAAAGAAATGGTTTTTCTCTAATAGCTGGTGTTTGACTGACTACTGTATCTGGTGTTGATGGATATGCATTGTCATCTGTAGGTGCTCCATTGTTCCCCACAAACACCATGTTCCAGTTTGCACCATTCCAAGATCCCATTTGACTGTTTCTAGTAAAGAATTGTTGTTGTGATCCGGAAGTAATTGAATTATCAATCTTTGAATCAGCTATAAATCCACCACTAGACCAAGCTCCATCATAATTAGTTCCAAGTGGATCCCATAAAGACAATCCACCTTTAATGTGAACACGTCTCATTGGTGCAGCTTGTGATACTGCCCAAGTTAAGGTTCCTGCTGGCGCTAAATTATTAGAAGAATAAGTTGGAGTGACGGCAACATTTTCAACCGATCTCCAGAAGTTACAAGTCGCATTTCCTCCCATCCAATCTGCTTCACAACGTACTGCACCAGTTATATTAACTGCATCTGGTGTCTTTCCAAGTCCTAATACAGACGTAAAGAAACCTACATTTACATTTACGTTATATGAACCTGGCTTAAACAAAAAGGCATATCTTTCATTTCCAAACTGATTTGTCTCCATCTTACTAAATACGCTATCAACAGTATTTTGAATATCAGAACTTGGCATTGATGGATCAAATATTTTAACATTTGGACCTAAATCTACATTGTTAGCTGTATTACCATCTGGAGTACCGTATACTTCAAATTCCCATAGAGAGTACCCATATTGTGTAGTTCTTGCTGTTCCAAGCATTCTTATATATCTTCCGGTTGCAGTAGAATTAAAAGTTATGTTTTCTACTCCTCCTGTTCCTCCTGTTTTTGTATAAGCATCTATCCAATTTTTATTATCAGTTGATACTTGTATCTTATAATCTTTTGCAGCAGCAGTTTCCCAATTTAGTTTTACTCCTGAGATATTATAATTTCCACCTAAGTCAATACATATCCATTGAGGATCACTGCCTTGAGTAGACTCCCACCTAGTTCCTGCATTTTCATCAACAGCTAAAGAAGCAGTATTTCCACCTGTAACTGAAGATGAAGTTGCCGACTTATTTAACGCAATATTAGTTGCTACAGCTGCACTTTGTGTAGATGCATTTGAGGTAATTTCACTGTTTGCTCCTAAACTTACAGTTTCAGCCTTTGTGATAAATGAAGTTGACATAAACATAGTAGTAAAGACAGCCATTGAAAGAGTTAATGATAAAATTCTTTTATTTCTCCTAATCATTATTAAACTACCTCCTAAAAATACAATTTAACCTTATATTTTGAATAATTAGCTTCTTAATTAAAAATACTCTACTTGTTTTGTTGCAACAAAGACATTAATTTACTTAACTGTTTTGAGGTTAAGTTTTATATTTTACTTCACTAATACCTAATACTAAAGCGCTTTAGTATTAAGCATGATGAAGATAAATATCATATTATTTAACTGAATTTATTTAATTAGTAACTGGAAGTAGGTTTTATGTAGAGGACTTATTAAAACGTATACATAAAGTGCTTCCATTTACTAAACAACAAGAATTTGCTTATTAGATGACTATATTTACAAAGTTGCTGAAACTTTAAGTTAATATCTTCACTAGAAATTATAAATATATTTGTAACCACAAGAGTCATAATATGGAGAAAACATTTGAAAATGAGCTATCAATAATATTGCTTTATTCATTGGTGATTTCATTATAAACGAGAATTTTATAGTTATGTAAAGGACTATTTTTATGATATGCTGCTTGCGATGTGTATGCTTTACTTTATACCTTGATAATACTCTGATAAAAAACCAAAGTAAACACCAATTTCTTTAAACATTCATATTTTAGAACAAAACGCAAATATTCAATATATCTTTTTATAAATATTCCTTTTATTCTTAAAAATGTGCGTTTAATTCTTATAAAAATGCAAAAGCCATCCATTTCACTGGATGACTTTCTATAGAATTAATATAGCTTAAATAATTTTACTGCTGTTTTTGCAATTTTATATACAGGTGTTTCAAGCTCTCTGCTTGCATTCTTAAGTTCTTTTCGAATTTCTATGTGCTGTGGACAATGCTTTTCACATTTACCACATTCAACACATTGTGAAGCGCTGCTTGGATTTTTACGCACTGCAGTACACATTAGGTAATTATGCCTGCCTGACTTTTTATTCTCAGAATACATGAGATTGTACGAATGAAAAGTTCCTGGTATATCTACCCCCTTAGGACATGGCATACAATATCCACAACCTGTGCAGCCAACTTTAATATTTCTATTTAGCTCATTTTTAATCTGTTCTATTAAGTCAAAATCTTCTTTGGTGAATTCATCAACCTCCACATTACTTGCAATATCTATATTTTCCCGAAGCATTTCAAGGGAGTTCATTCCTGATAATACGCACGTAACCTCAGGCTGATTCCAAAGCCATCTAAATGCCCATTCTGCTGGAGTACGTTTCTTTGAATTTTCCTTTATTATGTTCTTAGCTTTTTCAGGTAATAAATTAACTAATCTTCCACCACGTAATGGCTCCATTATAATTACAGGAAGACCTTTTTTATTAGCAGCCTTTAATCCTCTTTTTCCTGCCTGGCTATGTTCATCTAAATAATTATATTGAATCTGGCAAAAGTCCCAATCATAAACCTCCAGTAACTGAAGAAAAGTTTCTGTATTTCCATGATAGGAAAAGCCAACATTACGAATTTGCCCATTTTGAACTTTCTCTTTTAACCAATCGTCTGCGCCTAATGCTTTTAATCTGTTCCAAGTCTGCACATCAGTAAGCATATGCATAAGGTAATAATCAACATAATCTGTTTGCAACCTTTTTAATTGTTCTTTAAAATATTTTTCTAAATCCTTCTTTGACTTAACCATAAAATGTGGGAGCTTTGTTGCAATAAATATTTTCTCTCTACATTTATTTCTTTTTAAAATTTCCCCAAGTGTAGCCTCACTACCTGGATAAACATAAGCCGTATCAAAGTAATTCACACCGTTATTTATCGCTTCCATAATTTCTTTTTCTGCTTTATCTATATCAATGCTGGCCCCTTTTCTAGTAAAACGCATACATCCATAACCTAATATTGATAGCTTATTTCCATTTTTATCTTCTCTATATTTCATTTTTGAAGATTCCTCCACAGAATCCATCATTATAATCACCTCATCAACAATTTATATAATATATGTATATTATAACAGATTGAACTTTTTGCCAATAGCAGATCTGATATTATTTCATTAAGAAGAATATGGTAATTCTGACTCTAAAATATGATTGATTGTTAATTAATTTTAGTCTAATATTGTTGTTACCGCTCAGTAAATTGCTTTAATGATAAATATATATTTGAAATCATAGTAAAGCAAATGCTGAGTTCAGATTAAGATGTAAAAATCTAATTACTATAAAATATAAATAAAAATTTCTAAGACAGGAGAATAGAAAATGAAAACTAAAAGAAACTATGGTTTTAATGACTATTTTGAGTTGTTTTTATATGCTCTTGCTGTAATTTGTTCTATCTATTTTCTTATTAGAGGGGATATGCAAAGAACACTTCAACCCATATTAATAATCCTAGTGTTAACTGTTATAAAAGCATTAATAAATAAAAGTAGAATTCCAATTTCGACTGGTTTAAGATTTTCTGTTTTAGCATTCATTTTTGTTACTATGTTTTTTGCTAATGAATTTAAAGGTTATTCATTTATACCTTACCTTGATAAAATAGAACATTTGTCATCAGGGGTTATACTCTTCTATATAGGTTCATTAATATTGGAGCTTATAAATAAAAATGAAACAAATAAACTTAATGTAAAAACAATTATCCTTTTTAGCCTTTTCTTTGCAATAGCTATGGCTGGAGTATGGGAAATTTACGAGTTTACAACTGATAGATTATTTGGTCTTAGAAGCCAAAATAATAGTCTAGTGGATACCATGGGGGACATTATCTGTGGAAGCATTGGAGCTCTATTTACTAGTATTTACACTTACAAAAATTTTAAAGTAAACTCTAAAGTTTCATCAGAAGTTATTGGTGATTCTGACAATTTATAAAATAGATTTGAATTATATATTTAAGATAAATAGTATATATTTGAACATTAAATTAAAGGCGTCTAGTAAATTTAGACGCCTTTAATTTTTTCTTATAGATTATTATTAATATTTTATTTTAAAAATATTATCTAAATTCTGTTGTTCCATCAGGATATTGTGCAAATCTTCCTTTTTCTCTTGGGTGAACAAAATCGTCACGTTCCCATGGCCAGCCCCCAAAACCAGTGCTCTTATAGTCTGCAAAAGCATCCATAATTTCTTTATCTGATGTCATAACAAAAGGTCCATAACTTACAACTGGCTCTCCAATAGGTTCTCCTTCTAAAAGCAGAATACAGCTTTCCTTAGCGCCATTTTCTATTTTTACAACTTCATCACCTGCAAGTTTTACACTATTATAAACATCAATATCAGTTCCTTCAATCCTCATTGTCTCTCCATCATAGAAATAAATAGTTCTATTTAATGTTGAAGATACCTTTTGAAGTTCTATACTTGCTTCAGGTTCCATACGTATAATACATATTCTTACATGATTATTATCTTTACTTGCCCATGAATTAGGCGAAGGTTCTAGGCTCTTAGTACCATTATAGGTACCCGAAATAATTTTTACAGTACTTGTTTTTCCATTATTGTCTTTTGAGTTTATAACGGGTATATCCTCTGCCCAAAGCATTTTATAATGTGGTTCAACGAATTTATCTTTCTTAGGCAGATTGAGCCAGATTTGAAATAATTCTAGTGGATTTTCCTTTTCAGTATTAACTAAAGGGAACATTTCTGTATGATTACAGCCTCTACCTGCAGTCAGCCACTGCACATCATTAGCTCCATAGCGTCCTGTAGCACCAGCTGAATCAGCATGATCAACATATCCATCTAGAACTATTGTGACTGTTTCAAACCCTCTGTGAGGATGCTGAGGGAATCCTGGAATGGTATCCCCATGATACATATTCCATCCATCAATTCCTCTAAAGTCGTTGCCAATAGTTCTCCCATACAAAGAAGCATCTGGTCCCATCTCACTATTACCCTTTGGATAAGCATCCTTATGATGTGCACAAAATATAAAAGGATCACTTGTCTGCCACTGTGAACTTAACTTGCTTATTTTAAGTATATTATTTTTTCCCATTTCGTAACCTCCCTTGATACTTTATATAATTTATAAATAATCTTTAATAATTCCCCTATAATATCAATCAAGTTAGAATTATCTAATTTTTAAAAAAATATTGATTAAATTTTCTCCATTTTATTATGTGTTACTTTTATAAATCCAATGAGATTTATAAAAGTAATTAATTGATAATGATTATTATTTATTAACAAAATTATAGCATAGCTTTCATGATTTGTATATTGCTTCTAATAATTTATTGCATTTTATTAATACGTAGTATATAAGAAAAATTTCTTTACTGTGTATATATTCTTTGCAAAGTCCGTAAGTCTATCTGAAATATTGAGCCATTTATATTTAATAAAATGAATTGAGAAAACTTTAACAATGAATTTCACGCTTTTTATGCAATATCGTAAATGAACAATATTACTATAGAATTATTTTATATTACATATTATTAATTTTTCCTTCTAAATTTTAATGAAATAGCGGTGAAACTCATATATTAGTATTTTTCAATACTAATATTATCTTATTAACTTATAAAGTAAAAAAAGGTTATTAAAGGTGATAAATAATTAACAAAATTGCTCGAAAAACGTTGATTAATTGTACTGTATCCTATATAATTATCTTTAAAGGATGGAAAAATAATCTTTTCTCCAAACTTTAAAATAATATTATGAAAGTGAGGGTATCATATTGAACCAGGTAAACGGAACGAAAGAATGGTCTAATCCTAGTCCCGCAGGCCTAGTTGCTTTAGCAGTAGCAAGTTTCTGCTTTTTTGCCTTATTATCAGGAAGAGTAACAAGCGGAGCCTTACCACTTCTTGGATGTTGGCTTATTGGAGGATTTGTAGTACAAGTTGTAGTTGCCTTAATTGATTTAAAAGGCGGTAATACTACTGGTGGAAACACATTTTTATTCTTTAGTGCATTTTTTATGTTAACGGGTGGAATTGAAATGCTCATTAAATTTAATGCGGTAACTAACGGAATTCCCCTAGATACGCGTATGGATGGTTGGGCATGGTTAGTACTTAGTATTTCACTTATTATGTGGACACCCGCATTCCTCAAAACACCATTAGTGTTGTCGCTAATCATTTTAGCTTTAGATCTATCTTCACTCTGTATTTCTCTAATTGATTTAGGAGTATTACCAAAGATTTTTTCAAATATACCTGCCTTTGGATTATTAATAGCAGGTATTTTAGGAATTTATCTTGCAGCTGCAATTATTGTTAATACCGCTTTTGGCAGACAAATCTACCCTTCACCAGGTCCAATTATTAAATAGATATCGTCACTTTAACTATACTACTCTATTTATCGAAAAAGTAAATGTATACATAGAACAAAATCTCAGGTTCAACAGTAGCCTGAGATTTTTTATGCGTCTACTTTTTCAAACATATGTGATAAAAATCTAGTATACGAATATATTTTATTTTTTCTTCTACTAAAACTTAACTTTCCAGTTATTAGGTTTCATAATCCAGACCTACAATGTTCACAAATTATCTAAAGATATAATTTACACGAAAATAAAACTATTTTTATTATACTTTTTAAAGACTTTTTGCCTTAATGGGAAGTTTCTATAGAATAAAAATAAAGACTAAAATCCTCCTATCTATAAATAATATTAGAGAACTTTAATCTTTATTGGTTTTTCTTCTTTAGAAGACATCTTATAGGTACACAAAGGATGCAAAGCTATAACAATATCTCAGTGCCCAATTAAAATTCAACTTACTTTAATGCATTTAAAGCAGCTTCGTAATTTGGTTCTGATGTTACTTCCTCGCAATATTCTACATGAGTAACCTTGTTATTTTCGTCAACTACAAATACTGCTCTTGTTAGCAGCCCTAATTCCTTAATGTAAGTTCCGAATTCCTTACCAAAGCTCCTATCCTTATAATCTGATAATGTTTGAACTGCATCAATGCCTTGATTTCCGCACCATCTTCCTTGTGCAAAAGGTAGATCCATTGATACTACATATATCTTTACATTGTTTAATTTTCCAGCTTCTTCATTAAATTTCCTTACTTCAAGATCACATACTGGTGTATCTATTGATGGAACACTTACATATGCTCTCTTTCCTGTAAAATCTTTTGAATTAACAGCATTTAAACCATTATCTGTTACTACGAAGTCTGGTGCAGTATCACCAACTTTAATTTCTCTTCCTTCTAATGTTACTTCATTTCCTTGAAATTTAACTTTCATAATTCATTCCTCCTAAATTATTAATATTATATTTTAACTATTTTCTTAGTGGTTTATCAAATATTTTTCTGCCCCATATATACTAACGGCTCCATCAGCAGCAGCTGTAAGTACTTGCCTAACTTCTTTTGTTCTAATATCTCCTATGGCAAATATACCATCTACATTTGTTTTACAGCTTTCATCTGCAATAATATAACCATTTTTATCCAAAGCTACTAAGTCTTTAACTAATTCTGATGATGGATCACTTCCAATTGCTACAAAAACACCATTAACTTCTAAATTATCTATCTTACCATCTTTATTATTTTTAATTTCTATACCACTTAATTTTTCTTCTCCATTAAGTTTTGTAACTCCACTATTCCAGATTATTTCTACATTATTTGTTTCAAATAACTTTTTTTGTGCAGATTTATTTGCTCTAAGTGAATCTCTTCTGACAATTACATATACTTTTTCAGCAATTCTTGAAAGATGAAGTGCATCTTCTACTGCTGTATCTCCACCACCTACAACAGCAACTACTTTTTTTCTAAAGAAGCCTCCGTCACAAGTAGCACAGTATGATACACCCTTACCTGTAAGTTCTTCTTCTCTATCAATTCCTAATTTTTTAGGCTTTGCACCCATTGATAAGATTATTACCTTACTTTCATAAGTATTCACACCAGTTATAACTTTTTTTATATCTCCATCAACTTTTATATCTATTACTTCTTCATATTTCATAATGCTTCCAAAATCTTTTGCATGTTCATACATAGTATTGGCAAGTTCTGAACCTGTTATGCTGCGAAAACCAGGATAATTTTCCACTTCATTTGTAGTAACTATCTGGCCACCTTCATATTGTTTTTCAAGCATTAATGCATCTAATCCGGCTCTACCTGCATATAATGCTGCTGTAAGGGCAGCTGGTCCTCCTCCAATTATAATAATATCTTTCATATTACCAACACCTCTCCTAATAATCATTTATATATTCTTTGATAATATACAATTTATAAAAATTTCAATAAGTTGTTCTAAATTAATAATTAAATTTTATAAAATTTAATTTTGTTATATTATATTTTATAATATTATATTAACTTTATTGATAAAATTAGTCAACTGTTTTCCAATAAAAAAATTTGATATTTATTAAAAAATTATTGTGTATAGATAACATAATCATAAACTATACTTAGACTATGAAATATCTTTCAATCAGAAATCATAAATATATTTTCATAGCTTTTTGGAACAAAAGTGTGTTATTCATTTCGGTGAGGCACACTTATAAATTCAGGTATTAGTTTAGTTATCTGTAATTCTTAGATATTTTCATTATTCTTATTCTGAGTTTAACCTCTTTATGTTTAAACACAAAAAATATATAATATATATATTGCAAAAATAATCCTTCATCATAATTCTAAAAATATTATAAGAATTTTATCCGTAATTGTGAATTGTGAAATGTGCATTGTGAATTGCAAAATATATAGCAAAACTATAGCCTAGGTCTATAAATATAACTCACCGAAATTAGTAATATAATTTTATGATAAGTATCTTAATAGTGTTTCGAATCAAAAATATTTATTACTTCAGTTGATTTAAACATAAGCCTAGTTTCAGATAGGAGAAAATAAGAATTATGAATTTTATTAATCATTTTAAAACTATAACTAACCATAAACTATTAGTTATGAAATATTGTTTTAAAGTAGGTTTATATAAACAAGGATTTCTTCATGATTTGTCAAAGTACTCATTAGTGGAGTTTTCAGCTGGGATAAAGTATTATAAGGGGTATGCAAGTCCTAATGGTGTTCAAAAAGCTGTTGAAGGATATTCATCAGCATGGCTACATCATAAAGGTAGGAATAAGCATCATTTCGAGTATTGGATTGATTATGGAGTAAATGAAGCAGAAGGTCTTAAAGGAATGAAAATGCCTGTTAATTATGTTGTAGAAATGTTTATAGACAGGGTTTGTGCTTCAAAAAATTATTTAAAAGAAAAGTATACTGATGAAAGTCCTCTTAGTTATTACGAAAACAGAAAACATTATTATATATTACATGAAGATGTACGTGCTCTTTTAGAAGATTTGCTTAATAAACTCGCCAATGAAGGAGAAGACAAAACTTTTACATATGTTAAAAACAACATTCTGAAAAATACAGAAAAATTTTATAGTAAAACACTCTAATTTATTTTAGTTTTCTTTGAGCTGCCACCCAATATGATTATAGCCTATTATAAGCTTGGATTTATAGAATGCAAATCCAGGCTTACGTTTAGATGTATTTTTCCAACCAGTTTGTGATAGCTTGGGATTGTTCCTCTGTATGAAAATCATGTTCACTTCCAATTGATACGGTTAAATCGCAATTAAATTTTTTTGAAAAATTATCTATAACCTCATGACTTTGCAAATTATCTTCTGATCCATAAATAATTGCAGTAGGTATATTCCATTTATTAATTGAGTGTTCTTTTACATAGCTGTAATAATCCCATGAAAGAGTTTCTATTGGTGTATATATTTCCTTTTTTGCTCTAAGTAGGTCCTCTGTAACATTGAACCATTTAAACATTTTGCATATAAGATGCTCCATATCAACAATTGGTGATTGAAATAAGCATTTCTTTATTGGAAGGTTCTTATATGCGTGCAAACTGAAATACGCGCCAAGACTGCACCCAAATAAGTTCATTTCTCTCCAATTTTTTTGTACATATGCTCCAATTTTTTCGAGATCATGTACTCCATTCCAAACATTGCATAGATAGTTTTTATCTTTCCTTTCACCATGTTCTGGGAGATCAAAACTAAGAACCTGATATCCTCTTTCTGATGCTATCTGTGAAAACTCATGTGCACTTTCTTTGCTAGACATTTTTCCATGAACAAATATATATATTTTATCTGAAGGTTCTCCCCATAAGATCGCTGGAATATTATCTATTTCTATTTTACTGGTGGTTTCCATAATGGCGCCTCCATAAATGTAGTTTCTTTTATATTAGGAAGAATATCATATATAGAGCAATTCATCTGCTTTTCAAAATAATCTTTCATTTCAAATGTTGCATTCCAACGTTCTACTGTAAATGGAAATGTTCCATAGCGTCTTGTAGTATTAACAAATCGCTTTTCTAACATACAAAATCCTTGAGCGTCAGCAAGTGAATCACAAAGAATTAATAATCTATCATAGTCATCATAGGTTAAATCATTAATATATTTTCTAACAAATTCACTTTCTTCATCACTCATATCATTTTGTCCTATTTCTTTATCAAAGTCAGGAACCGGAAATGAATGTGTCAAACAAATTCTTCCTACTTCATCCCAACCCTTTTCTAACATAAATTTATATCCATCAATGCCATGTCTTCCTGCGCTTATACCATATCTTCTACCTATATCATGAAGAAGTCCTAGCACATAAGCTTTGTCTGGATTAAGATTACTACATTTTTCAGCAATAATTTGTGCTGCTAATCCAACATTTATAGAATGCTCTGTCCATGGTCCTTGATTTAATTGTCCTGCTATTTCTAATTCTTTTTCAGCCACTTCTCTACTTGGAAACATATTATCCTCCTAAACGTATCATATAAATTCTAATTTATTATCCTGATTTCAGTTGCTTAAATCACTATTTAATACTCTATGAATATTATGTTTGTTTATAAGTAAATTATAGCATGTTTTGTAAATGTTATACTATTATGTTTTCTAGTAGTACATTTTTTATTTACTGCATCAAATATTAATTAGATCATCTATATTTATCGCTAAACACACCAAAAATAAATATTTCACCCTCTAAATTTTTAGATTATATTATTTCTCAAAAGCTTTTCAACATCTCTGAGCTCCGATGTTTCCTATAAATTGTTAACTTTTTTTATTCTTAACTTCTTTTCTTTTTTTCTTTTTTTCTTCTTAAATTCGTTCATTTTTAAATTGTAAAAAGTTTTATTTGAAACTATGTTCCTTTAAAAGAATGTTTAATGGAAGCTTTAAAAATTTCTTTATTTTTAACAAGGTTTAAATTATGATATACCATATAATTAAATCCCGGTCGTATTATATTTTTAAAGCTTAAATATAATAATATGCTAAGAAACAATATTCCAATTTCAATTAAGTTTCCGTCAGATACTAAGTATGCTATACGCAGCAAAGGAATAAATATTATTATATAAGCGACTATATGTATCGCTTTCCATACAGATCTTCTTTCATCTCGAAACTTAATGCTTACTAATCTATCTATATAGATTGTGCTTAGAATGGTAAATATAAAAATTATTATAAGATCATGTTATACCTCCATAACAAGAAAATATCACACTATTCATATATTGTTTTGAATAATGTGATATTAAAAACATATATCAACTTTTTAAGTTTTTGCACTAATATACTACATTTTACTATAATTGGTTTATTAATTACAAATATGTTTATTTTTTATATAGAATAACATTCAAAGTAGATTCTATTTACTAATTGGAAAGCAAACCTCAGTAACAAATTCTTCTGGACTTTTAACGCTTTGAGGTCCAGTCAAATAGATATCAAAGGGTGCTCCATTATATTTATAGCCATTATCTTCAATCCATTTTACAACTTTAGCATAAGCTTCTCCAAGCCTTGAATAAGGCCCAATAAAAGTTGTGGATGCAACCAGGCCTCCTGCAAGTTCTTTTATATTTTCATTTTTCTCTGTATTCACCCTGCTATTTACGGGAACACAAACTTCACAATCTGCATTTTCCACATCAAATTCCTGCTTATCATGATAAATTGTCATTACTGGCCCCGATGGCTTAAGATTCATCCTGAAGATGTCCTCAAATACCTTTCCTATAACACTACTTATATTGCTCATGCTTGTTATTGTTCTCCTGCTGATAACAATTAACGACTTTCTGTCCTTCAATTCAACTTTTAAATCCTTTTTAGCTTCCATAATACTACATCCTAACTCAATCTTCTTAATTTTTTGTTCAATAGAATTCTTAAGTTTCAAGCTGTTTTGAACTTCCTTATTAATCTCAGCAATTTTGTCCTGTAAAAACTTTTTAAGCAAGTCAGCATCTTCCTTATCCATAATGGCTTTAATTTCTTCTAACTTCAATCCATATTCTTTTAATTCAGATATAGAAAGAAGTTTTAAAACCTGTTCATATGCATAATATCTGTACTGAGTATCTCTGTCCACATACATAGGTTTCAACAGATTAATCTCATCATAATAACGAAGTGTCTTAGTTGAAACTCTCCCAATTTTAGAAAACTGTCCAATGGTGTACACAATTAATTCTCCTTCCTATCGACAATCATAGTATAAACCTTCCTGTTAAGGTTAAAGTCAAGAGGTAATTTTATTATTTATATTTTAATTTTATCTTACGAAAAAATATTGTCTTAATTCTTTATTTAATTCTACTAAGTTCATCTAAAAATGCTGGTTTCTTTCTATATAAAGCTATTAATTCATTAACTATTGGGATTTGACTTTGCTTTCCTGCAATCTTTTTATATTTTTTAATTATTCTGCATACATTTTTATAATGACTTCTATTTGTAGCACGACTTGCTTCAAACATTATGTATTTTTTATAAATTTCTATAACTTCATCTTTAAACTTACCAATTAAAATTTCTGCATAACTATCTCTACTTGTAGGATTCTCTATTACATATTCAATTAGTTCATCCAAATCATTTTCTTCTAATATTATCTGAAGAAAAATACTCTTAGCTTGATAACCATTATAATTTTTAAGTTCTTGCTTTAAATCATTATAGAAACCTGTTTCATTTTCTGTGATTTCTTTTAATTCTTTATAATATTCAAAACTGCCTTGAAGTAAAAGTTCTTTAGCTAAGTCTCTTTGTTCATACCTCATAGAAAATTCTTTGTATGCCGTATATCTTATTTTTTCCCATTTTAAAATTAATCCGGCAAATCTAATCTTTTCGCTATTTCTTCTATATGAACATTTTAAGTTTCACAACAACCTCCATAAGTTTTAGAAATAAAATACTTATGAATACATTATGTCACTAATAGAGCTATAATAATTCTAATCCTTTTAAGAAAATCTATTAATAACATAATAATAGTCTAGCTTTGCCTGCTTAGAGAAATTGAAACTTGTGTTATCTTAATACATCTATTTCAAATCCATATTCATGAAATGTAATGTTTGCGTCAATTGTTTCTTCATAGATTCCATCTACCTGCCTTAATCCATTTTTTAGGTATAAATTTATGGCTGGTTTATTTATATTAATAACAAAAAGTCTTAAATATTTAACGTTCATCTGCTTAGTTAGTGTAATGGCATGCTCAAGCATTATACTGCCAATTCCTTGTCTTGAATAATCAACATTAACTCCAAAACGTTCAATATATAATGCTTTAGAGTTGGGATTCTCCCATTTCACACAACTTTCTCCAGCATTTGATTCACATAATGCAAAGGAGCCAACTATATTATCATCTTTCTCAACTAGCAAATAAAGGCGATTATTTTCAATATCCTTGCTGAAAAACTCACACGGATATATTTCGTCCCAAATTGGTATGTTGTTTCTATTCATATTATCAATTATGTTTCCATACACAGCTTTAAGTCTGGGTAAATCATTTAAATTAGATAATCTTAAATTCATATCAATTCACCTCCAAATGACTATTTATAATGTTCAATATTAAATGCTTACAAATTCAGTATTCAAAGGTACATTTTCCATTCTGCCACCTAACTATAGAACAAAATTCAAATTTAAATTCCTGTTTTCCAGATTACTAAACTGAAATTTATATATTCGGACTATCTTTAAGCTTAACATAATATAAATTTAAGCCTAATCAAAAAACTTCCCTTTATAAAAATTCTCATTTTCAAATTTCTTAGCCGTCATTCTAAATATAACGCAGCCATCTGGACATACAACATCTTTGCTATACTTGCTATCTCCACCAATATTCTCTAAATCTCCACCACTTCTGACAGCCTCCATGATTGGGAACATAATCATCATTACTTTTGAACAGATACCTTGTCCATCCTCATTTACAGGACAACCATAGGTGCAAGTATACTTATCACCAACTTCCTCCCCGTTCCGACAATACCTTTCTGTGTGGTCACTTCGAAGAAATCCTGTCACCTCAATTTCCCATTCGTACTCTTCATCATACCATTTTTTCATAATTACCCTCCAAATTATAACTTATATGTTTGTTATTGCTTAACATTAATTTCCAATTTTTGAATCAGAGATATTAGCCCATTCTTTATTTACCTATATAATTAAACTTACTAAAACAACCAATACAATTTATCTTTTGATATTTTAAATCCAAGTTTCTTTTGTAAAGCTATTGATTTTTTATTTTCAACTTCAACTTGTGAAAATGGTACTAAACCATTCTCAAGTGTTTTGTTTACCATATGACTTTCAAGTATTGTTCCATATCCTAAACGTCTGTATTCAGGAAATATCTCTAATAGTCCTATGCTCCCTTCTAAATGATTTCCTATAAATCCTATGAGCACGTTATTCTTATATCCTCCAAATATATTCCTATTTTTTAACAGTTTTTCAATTTCATTATTAGATAATATATTATGACGTTTTAAGATAATTTCTATTTGATTCTGTTTTAATTGTCTTATTTCTATCTCTGATTTTATATCGATCTTTGCCTTATTAATATATACTGCTTGAAAACATTCAAGTTCTTCGTTTAACCCAAATTTACTTGATATATAATTTGTTATAAACTTTTGATGTACAACAATTAAATTGCACTTGGATATGCCATTTATTAGTTCTTGTCCTTTTTCAAAATTGTCTACAGATATCATATATGCATTACTTTCTTGCTCTTTTATCAGTACCCCATCTATTACAGCATACAAAATTTCTGCCGTATCTCTACGTATCGGCTCAATCATTCCCATATGTAACAAAGGATTTTTTATTAAATATTTAATTGCATCAGATTTCATACTTTTTACCCTTTAACTTTTTCGCTATTTCTTCTATATGAGTATTGTCAGTTCCACAGCAACCTCCTAAAATTTTAGGAACAAAATATTTATATAAATCCATCATGTCATCAGCAAGACTAACACTATCCGAAAATTTCAAATCAGTAGAATTATCTAATTCTTCTGGGGATAATGGCGAAGTGTTTGCTTGTATTCCATGAAATCTTTCTTTAACTAATTTTGTTTTATTGAAAGAATAAGATAAAGATTTTTTTAATATTACTGGATGAACACAGTTTACCATATAGCAAATCGGCTTTTTAATTGTAGCATTATCCATATGTAAAATTGCATCATTAATGGTAGTTCCATCTATTAGTCGCCCATCATCCCTAATCATAAAACTAATTATATATGGCAATTCCGTACTTTCCATAGCCTTTGCCATTCCAGTAGCTTCAGACAACGCAGGCATAATACCCGCAAATAGAAAATCTACTCCCGATTCTTTAAATAAATTTGCCTGCCATGAATGGAATTCCTGTGCGTCATCTATTGATAAGACATCACTAGCTTTATATGCATCTCCTTTACATCCCATTAAACCGCCTACAAACATATCTATTTTTGTATTACTCCTTATTTTTTGTAGGAATCTCACATTATCTTCTATTATTTTTTCAGTAAATTCAGATTCTAAGACACGATTTTTATTGGCTCTTCTTGTAGGTGTTGTTACAATAAAGGGAAATTCATATTTTTCAGCAGTTTTCAGATATTCTGTATAAATACTACACATGGCTTGTCTTGAATCAGAATCATAAACTAAACCAGCCATCCCAACCTTATCATCAAATATAATATTAAATTCTCTTTTTAATCTTTCTCCTAAAGCTCCCTCCATTAAAATAGATGAAGATTTATCAAAGCAAGTTTTAAAGTCCATATATACTCCTCTTTACATTTCAGCTTTTGAAATTTTTCACGCCATTGACTAGATATTTAACTTACGGCACTCATTAAATTTTATATATAACAATAGAATATCTTATATTAGGTCTACTACTGATTATATTTATTATATAAACACTGCTTATACACTTATTTTGATGCTAATGAAAAAATAACACCATATAAAACACATCCTAAAGGAAATAATATAAATATGCTTCCTAAAATTATTGAACCTATATTAAATGAAAAATTTAATGCACTGTCTTTTGTTTTAATCTGTTTCAAGTATATTTTATTCATTGCTATGCTTGTACCACCGATAATTATCAAGCCTGTTCCTATAAAACAAATAAGAGCAATGATAATTCCAATTATAGCTGCAAAGAATGGAAAGAAAATTATAAATCCCATTAGATCACCTCTCCTATAATTTATTTAAAATGAATACTCCTGCAATCAAATAACACAATGTTATCAAAATGCCGACCCACATATGTATAGCAGAAAGTAACCAATAACTAACTTTTATTTTTTTATTTGATGTATCAAAGCGTTTACTCATCTTCATCCCTTTATATCCTCTAATTATTGCAATAACAGCAAAAAATAAAGCGGCTATAAATGCTAAAATGATAAGTACATTTCCTAATTTTATCATTCCTTTCCCCCTTTTATCTAAATACTATGTTTAAATTTTGAATTAACTTAGCATAACACTTTTCCTAATTTACCCAATTAAAAAATTTGAATTCATAATTTTATTTTTTATGATTTAAAGATTATTCCCATTACCACTTTGAATTTAAAATTCCTTCTAAAATTACTATATCACAATGATTCTTTCCATATAGTACAAGTTCAAATATTAATTCACCTACTTTTTGATTGGATCCATCTTTTGCAAATGGGACGTCCCTTCTAACAACATCTTGCGAAATTAGCATTGTGTCTTGTCCAAATTTTCTCTGCAAAGCTTTTCCTGTAGTAGTCTTACCACTTCCAGAATTGCCTCTTAGAATTATTAACTTCGCCAATCTTTACCACTCCATCACCCAGTGTATTTCTGTTTTGAGTTAATCAAGCCACTGCCCACATCTAACTAATTATACTATAATAGTGCAAAAATGCTTGAATAATTTTACAACTGAATAAAATAAAAAAACATTTATGATAAATCC
>NZ_JAKJJX010000028.1:0-89072 GCF_022320765.1 Clostridium sp. YIM B02569
CGATGCCTCTAAATATAAATATTTATTTTAAAAAACCTACTAAAAAAGTGTTGATTTTTCTTAGCAGGTTTTTGCGTATATATTAATTGGAAGGATAAATATGCACCGATAAAAAGAGCAGCTATGCACTACTGAAAAGAGCAGCTATGCTGCAATACGGAACATTTCTGCAATCAGTAACTTTTTTTGAGGGTAAGAACCTTTTTTGGATTAACTCGATAAGATGTAAATATGAAAGGGGATTGATGAGTATGAGAGAAAGAAAGTATGCACATTGAAAAAGAGCAGCTATGCTGCATATAAGAACATTTTTTTGAATTAATTAGTGGTATATGAGTATGAAAGGGGATTGATGAGCATGAGAGAAAGAAAGTATGTTAAATTTAGAGTTGATATGTATGATGACACAAAATTTAAAATAATAGATAGAATGTCTAATAGAGATCTTATTCACTATGTTTGGAACAGGATGGTTGTTTTAGCTGGAAAGGTAAATCAAGAGGGAGAATTATATATGTCAAGAAATATTCCATACACAGTAGAGAGCTTATCAATAGAATTTAATAGAGAGATAAGTGAAGTAAAAGCTGCGTTAGACGTTCTAGTGAATTTAGAAATGATTGAAATCGTAGATAATAATGTATACAAGGTGAAAAATTTTGTAAAGCATCAAAATATCAAAGTCAAGGAAAAATCTGAAGTTGTAAAAAAAGAAAATGAGATAGAAATTTTAGAAAAGACTGATATGGATAAAAGTAAGAATATAGAAGTAAGTTCTAAAGGTATGACTAACATACAAGGAAAAGTAGATATTAAAGAAAATAAGAATGATGAAATAGCACTTTTAAAGGTAGATAATCCAAAACTAAATAGTGAAAATAAATTTGATAACAATAGTAATGTGACGGAAGTAAAGAAGGATGAGATTGATCAACATAATAATTCTCCTGTAATTTTTGAAGTTAAAAAAGATGTAGGTAAGAAGAGAAAAGTAAATAAAAAGAAAAATGAGAGTATTATAGAAGTGTATGATGAGGATGATTCTACAGATAATAGACATAGGGATGATGCTATTTGCTGGCTTAGTGACGGTAATATTACTTTAGGAGAAGGAGAAACTATAATAGCTGAGTGGTCTTTTGAGTAATTGTAATATATATGGCAATTCACAATTACGGTTAAAATTCTTGCAATATTTTTAGAAGTATCATGAAGAATTATTATATATATTAAAATTGAGTTTCGATATTTTGCCTTAATTAAGTGCTTAGCCTATTAGAAATTTAAATATGAATTTATTATTAAAACATATATAATAATGCTAATTGTTTGAAAATAGGGAGTTAATATTGTATAATTATTTATAGAAATTAAGATATCTAAAAGGAAAAAGAAAGTTAGTTTCTAAAGATTTTTAAAGTAAATATAAGCAATATAGGAGGCAATAAATATGGAAAAAATAAAAATGTCAACTCCGTTAGTTGAAATGGATGGAGATGAAATGACAAGAATTATTTGGGGCGCAATAAAAGAGGAATTATTAAATCCTTTTATCGAATTAAATACAGAATATTATGATCTTGGATTAGAGTATAGAAATGAAACTGACGATCAAGTTACTGTAGATGCTGCAGAAGCTATCAAAAAGTATAAAGTTGGTGTGAAATGTGCAACTATTACACCAAATGCAGCAAGAGTTAAAGAGTATAATTTAAAAGAAATGTGGAAAAGTCCTAATGGAACTATAAGAGCAATATTAGATGGAACAGTATTTAGAGCACCAATTATAGTAGAACCAGTTAAGCCATATGTTAGAACATGGAAAAAGCCTATTACGATAGCAAGACATGCTTATGGGGATGTATATAGGGATGTTGAAATGAAAATAGAAGGTAAAGGTAAATGTGAACTTGTATTTACCTCTGAGACTGGCGAAGAAAAAAGAGAGTTAGTACATAACTTTGCAGGTGATGGAGTAGTCCTTGGTATGCATAACCTTAATAAGTCTATTGAAAGTTTTGCAAGAGCTTGCTTTAATTTTGCACTAGATACTAAACAAGATCTATGGTTTGCAACTAAAGACACAATTTCAAAGAAATATGATCATACATTTAAGGATATTTTTCAAGATATTTTTGATGATGAATATAAAGCTAAGTTTGATGAGGCAGGAATTGAATATTTCTATACGTTAATTGATGATGTTGTTGCTAGAGTTGTTAAATCAGAAGGTGGAATTATCTGGGCTTGTAAGAACTACGATGGAGACGTAATGAGTGATATGGTTGCTACAGCATTTGGTTCACTTGCAATGATGACATCTGTACTTGTCTCACCAGAAGGAAACTATGAATATGAAGCGGCACATGGAACTGTTCAAAGGCATTATTATAAACACTTACAAGGTGAAGAAACATCAACAAATTCTATTGCAACAATATTCGCATGGTCTGGAGCCTTAAAGAAAAGAGGAGAATTAGATAATAATTCAGCTTTAGTGGATTTTGCAGATAAATTGGAAAAGGCTTCAATTAAAACAATTGAAGATGGAATAATGACTAAAGACCTAGCATTACTTGCTGAGCATGATAACATTCAAACATTAAATACATTTGACTTTATTAAAGCTATAAGAAAGACATTAGAGGAGATACTTTAATCTTATTTTGTGTGATTTAATATTTAAGAATGAATACACACAATGTTATATCTGTGTTTTAATAATAGATTTATATTTAAAGTCTAGCACAACAAGTGCTAAGTTATGTTGAAAATTTAGAAATTTAACTAATATATATATAAAGTATAAATGAAAATAGGCTGTGCAAGATAGAATGTTTTTCTATTTTGGATAGTCTATTTTTTATATTCATTTTGAATAAAATGAATATAAAAAATATAGGAAACTTAGTTGATGATGTTATGTATATATATGTTGCAATTTAAAATGTACATTTTACAATTCACAATAATTCTAAAAAAATTTTGCAATATTTTTAGAGTTAGGATGAAGAATTATTTTGGTAATATATATTGAAATACACGGCATATGTTTGAGAATTCTAGTTAATAAAGTTTTTGAATAAGAGTAGAGTCTATATATTTAGCTAATAAAAATATATGTTTCTATAGTAAGAATTCTTATTTTTTATGAAAAAGTCATTTAAATTATTGAAGTTCATAGAATCAAATAATATATTAATAATTATAAATTTATTAAAATAATTAAGTAAATTTAACAAAAAAAGCAAAAATGCAATAATAAAACGTTACCAATTAATGAAAATATAATTTTTTAAAAAAGTCATTGAAAATCATTTTCAATGAGAGTGAAAAGTGCTATTATTATTTATAGAGAAGTTAATTAAAATCATTATCAATTGATTGTGACTTTAATTGGCGATAAAATATAAGGAATTATACATAAATAATTTATGCAAAAATTAGTGAATCTAATTAAGGGGGAAGCATTATGCCATTAATATTAGCTAATAAGGGAAATGAAATGAATATTAAAAAGATTACTGGAAATGATGAAACAAAAAGATTTTTAAACAGTTTAGGGTTTGTTACAGGTGAAACGGTTAAAATTATTTCTGAACTTGGAGGAAATCTAATAATAAATGTTAAGGATAGCAGAGTTGCATTAGATAAAAGAATGGCAAGTAGAATTATAGTTTAGGAGGATTTTTATAATGAACACATTAAAGGAGATTAAATGTGGACAAACTGTTAAGGTTAAAAAGGTTGATGGGTTAGGACCAGTCCGTAGACGTATTATGGATATGGGAATAACAAGAGGGTGTGAAGTGTATGTTCGTAAAGTGGCGCCACTTGGAGATCCAATAGAAGTAACAGTTCGTGGATATGAATTATCACTTCGTAAAGCTGATGCAGAAATGATACTTGTAGAGTAATTCAATACAAAAAAATATATACCATAGTTCAATTTAATAAAGAAAGGTATATATAGTGATGAGGAGGAATAGAAATGTCAATTAAAATAGGGCTTGCAGGTAACCCTAATTGTGGAAAGACAACTATGTTTAATGAACTTACAGGTTCATCACAATATGTTGGTAACTGGCCAGGGGTAACTGTTGAAAAAAAGGGTGGTAAGTTAAAAGGACATAAGGAAGTTGAAATTGTCGATTTACCAGGAGTTTATTCTCTATCACCATATACACTTGAAGAAGTTGTAACACGTAATTTTATGATAAATGATAGACCAGACGCAGTAATTAATATTGTGGATGCATCTAATATAGAAAGAAATTTATATTTAACAACTCAGATTTTGGAATTAGGAATTCCTACAGTTATAGCACTTAACATGATGGATATTGTAGAGAAAAATGGAGATAAAATAGATATTAATAAATTATCAAAAACTCTAGGGTGTCCAGTAGTTGAAACTTCTGCACTTAAAGGGAATGGTGTTAAAGCAGCAGCGGAAAAGGCTATAGAAATAGCTAATTCAAAGAAAAAGCCAAATTTTCAAGTGCCATTTTCAAAAGAAGCTAGAGATGCTTTTAAAGAGATAGAAAAAATTGTCCAAGGTAATATACAAGGTAAAGATACTAATATTAATTGGCTTTCTATAAAATTATTTGAGCGTGATAAAAACATAATAGATAATTTAAAAATTCCAGAAAAAATATTAAGTGATATAGAAGCAGTAATACAGAAATATGAAAATGAACTTGATGACGATAGTGAAAGTATTGTTACTTCAGATAGATATGCATTTATAGGAGATGTAGTTTCAAGTGCGATTAAAAAGAGCAGTAATGGAAGAGAAACAACATCAGACAAAATTGATAAAATTGTTACAAATCGTTTCTTGGCATTGCCAATTTTTGTGGTTATTATGTATGCAGTATATTATATTGCAATAACAATAGGGACAATAGGAACTGATTGGATTAATGATACGTTATTTGGAGAGATAATTCAAGGAAGTGCTTCAGATTGGATGGCAAGTGCAAATGTAGCTGACTGGTTACAAGGATTAGTCATTAATGGAATAATTAGTGGAGTAGGTTCGGTAATTGGATTTGTACCACAGATTATACTTTTATTCTTATTCTTATCTGTACTTGAGGACTGTGGATATATGGCCCGTGTAGCATTTATTATGGATAGAATTTTCCGTAAGTTTGGTCTTTCAGGGAAGTCATTTATACCAATGCTTATTAGCTCTGGTTGTGGTGTACCTGGTATTATGGCAACACGTACAATGGAAAATGAGAGAGATAGAAAAATGACAATTATGTTAACTACATTTATTCCTTGTAGTGCTAAGTTGCCAATTATAGCTTTAATTGCATCAGCATTCTTTAATGATTCAGCGTGGGTAGCTCCATCAGCATATTTCTTGGGAATAATAATGATTGTTGTTTGTGGAATTATATTAAAGAAAACAAAATTATTTTCTGGAGATCCTTCACCATTTGTTATGGAATTACCACAATATCATATACCAAGCGCAAAAAGTGTAGTCATTCATATGTGGGATAGAGTAAAAGCATTTATAGCAAAAGCCGGAACAATAATTTTAGTTTCTTGTGCAGCAGTATGGTTCTTACAATCATTTAATTGGTCATTCGAAATGGTAGACGCAGATAATAGTATATTAGCAAGCCTAGGAAATATTATTGCACCTATATTTGCACCACTTGGCTTTGGAAATTGGCAATCATCAGTTTCAACAGTTACAGGACTTGTTGCAAAGGAAAATCTTGTTGGAACATTTGGTGTCTTATATGGAATAGCAGATGCATCTGAAACTGATCCGACATTAATTAATAATGTTGGTGCAATGTTTACAGCAGCAAGCGGGTTTGCATTTATGGCATTCAATTTACTTTGTGCTCCTTGTTTCGCGGCAATTGGTACAATAAGACGTGAAATGGGAAATTGGAAATGGACATTTATTACTATAGGATTCCAGACAGCAACTGCATATATAGTGGCACTTGTTATTAACCAAGTTGGTAATTATATATTGGGGGTTGGAAGTTTAGTTGGAGCTGTAGTTTCAATTATAATTGCAGTAGCTGTAGTATTTATAGTTATAGCAACAGGAAGAAAAGGATCAAAAGGATCAAAAGAAAAAGTAGTTAATGCTAATTTAAGTTATACAAAATAATGTTTATACAACTAGATTTAAGTATAACGGTTTACTTAGATTAAGATTTGAGGAGTGATAATTATGGTGGCAACAATTATATTAGCTGGTATAATATTTGGATTTATGGCATTTGTAATAGGGAAGCAAATAAAAAAAGCTAAAAATGGAGAAAGTGGTTGCGGATGTGGATGCTCCGGTTGTTCATCAGCTAATGCATGCCACGGAATAAAAATAAAGCAAAAATAGAATGCTAATAATTAAATATGTTGCAATTAGAAACCTATATTTTAGTATTAAATGAGCAATTAGTTTATTAGTATATTAGATGTAAATATTGCGGCATATATGTTAAGTAGTTGTTTAAGGCAACTACTTTTTTTATTCTCCAGATTCTAAAGTCTCCTATGATTTTGTTCTTTTCTTGAATAAATGTATTGACAAAGTGAATAATATAAACTATAGTATAAATCATATAAATCCTATTGAAATAATAGGGATTAAAACAAATATGAGTATAACCAATAAAATAATACGAATTATTGATGTTGTTATAAATTCTTTAATTGAGATTTAGATAGGCAATTATAACTAAAAGCCTACTAAACATATATGATAAATAATGGATTTGAAAGGGGCAAATGTTATGAAGAAGAGAAGAATATTAAGTGTTACGCTTTCTATAGCTTTAATAATGGGGGCTTTTATAGGTTGTGGAAAGCAAGAAGCTAATAGTGAAAATTCAGACAGTAAAAAACCTGTAGAGCTTTTGAATGTATCATATGATCCAACAAGAGAATTATATACAAAATTTAATGATAGTTTTATAAAATATTGGAAGGAAAAGACTGGACAAGATGTAACAATAAATCAATCTCATGGAGGCTCTGGTGCACAGGCGCAATCAGTAATTGGCGGATTGGAAGCTGATATTGTAACCTTAGCTCTAGGCTATGATATAGATGCTATAAGTCAAGCTGGTCTTGTAAATAATGATTGGCAAAGTAAATTTAAAGAAAATAGTTCACCATATACATCGACTATAGTTTTTCTTGTTAGAAAAGGAAATCCTAAGAATATAAGGGATTGGGATGATTTGACAAAGGATGGAGTTTCAATAGTAACCCCGAATCCAAAAACATCAGGAGGAGCTAGATGGAACTACTTGGCAGCTTGGGCCTATGCATCGAAAAAGTATAATGGTGATGAAAAGGCTATAAAAGATTTTATGTCAAAATTATACTCAAATGTAGTAGTATTGGATTCAGGAGCTAGGGGGGCAACAACAAGTTTTGTTGAGAGAGGATTAGGTGATGTACTTATAGCATGGGAAAATGAGGCCCTTTTATCACTTAATCAACTTGGAAAAGATCAGTATGAAATAGTAGTGCCATCATTAAGTATTTTGGCAGAACCGCCTGTTGCTGTAGTTGATAAAGTTGTTGATAAAAAGGGAACTAGAGAAGTTGCGCAGGGGTATTTAGATTATCTATATACTAAAGAAGGACAAGAAATAGCAGCAGAAAATTACTATAGACCTAGAGATAAGGAAGTTGCTGAAAAGTATAAGAGCACATTTCCAGAAGTTAATTTAGTTACAATAGACAGTGAATTTGGAGGATGGGCGAAAGCTCAGGAAACTCATTTCTCAGATGGAGGAACATTCGATCAAATTTATATTCCTAAAAAATAATGATTCGATGAGCCCAATAAGTTAATATTAAGTTTATAATCATAAATACAAACTTTGGTAATTTCAAAATATAAACAAGATTTTACAAAATAATAATTTCAAAAACTTACTAAATAAAATTTAACATTTTCATTTGGTAAGTTTGGTTTTTGTTAAAAATTAATATTTTTAAGTTAATTTTATTGACAAAAACATAAATTTCCCTTATAGTATATTTCATATAAAGTTTATAAAATTAGTAGGAAATAAAAAAGACATTATACATATTTAGTTAAACGGTGCAATCATCACATCAAGCATTATTTTATATAATACATTGAGATAAAGTTTTAATAATATGTGAATTAATTAGGTTTCTATATGGCAGTCTCAATTGGATCTTAGATTAATAAAACTTTAAGTGTAAATTTATTACTGCAACGTATACTAAAGCTTGTTATTTGCAGGGCGTTATTTAATTAAAACCCTACTAAACATATATGAATATTGATTTTTTACATATGAGCAATAAATATTTATGAAAAAAGATTGGGGAGAATATTGTGAAAAAAACTGGGATTTTATGTTTGATGCTTTCTATTACATTAATTACTGGGGCTTTTGTTGGATGTGGAAAGCAAGGAACTAATGGCGATAATAGCAAAAAACCAGTGGAACTCTTGAATGTATCATATGATCCTACAAGAGAATTATACACTAAGTTTAATGAAAGTTTCATAAAGTACTGGAAAGAAAAAACTGGACAAGATGTAACAATAGATCAATCTCATGGAGGATCTGGTTCACAAGCGCAGGCAGTTATGGGAGGATTAGATGCTGATATTGTGACTTTAGCATTAGGATATGATATTGATGCCATAAGCAAAGCTGGTCTTTTGAATAGTGATTGGCAAAGTAGGTTTAAAGAAAATAGTGCACCATATACTTCAACTATTGTTTTTCTTGTTAGAAAAGGAAATCCAAAGAATATAAAAGATTGGGATGACTTAACAAAGGATGGTGTTTCGATTGTAACACCAAATCCAAAAACTTCAGGTGGAGCTAGATGGAATTACTTAGCGGCCTGGGCTTATGCATCAAAAAAATATAATGGTGATGAAAATTCTATAAAAGAGTTTATGTCCAAGTTATATTCGAATGTAGTTGTATTAGATTCAGGATCAAGAGGAGCAACTACTAGTTTTGTTAGAAGAGGATTAGGTGATGTTCTTATAGCTTGGGAGAATGAAGCTATGTTATCACTAGAGCAGCTTGGAAAAGATAATTATGAAATAGTAACTCCATCTTTAAGTATTTTAACAGAGCCATCGGTTGCAGTTGTAGATGAAGTTGCTGATAAAAGAGGTACTAAAGAGGTTGCTGAAGCATACTTGGGCTACTTATATACTAAAGAAGGACAAGAAATAGTAGCTCAAAACTATTACAGGCCAAGAGATAACGAAGTTGCTGAGGAATATAAGGATACATTTCCTAAATTGGATCTTGTAACAATAGATGATTCCTTATTTGGAGGATGGAAAAAAGCTCAAGAGACTCATTTCTCAGATGGAGGAACATTTGACCAAATCTATATTCCTAAAAACTGAGAATATTAGAGTATAAAGTGAAAATCGATTTAGAGGGGGATACCAAAAGGAATTTTAGTTGGACTTATACCATCAAGGAGAATCAAATCTGGGAGATTGCCAGTTTTATATCCAACTTAAATAAGAGGAAGATAAAAGTGGCTAGGTATCAGAGAAATTCTTAAATATAGTAATTATTTTGTTAGAGTGGGGGATGAATATGAGCAAGACAAAAAGAGTTATTCCTGGATTTAGATTGACAATGGGTTTTTCTCTTGTTTACCTAAGCCTTATAGTTTTAATTCCTTTATCAGCTTTAGTCATAAAGTCAGGGGGAATGGGATTAGATAAATTTCTTAGTACAGTATTAAATGCTAGAACATTACACGGATACTTGGTAAGTTTTGGTGCTGCATTTATAGCAGCGATAATAAATAGCATATTCGGAGTTATCTTAGCGTGGGTTTTAGTCAGATACGATTTTCCATTTAAAAGATTTATAGACGGAATAATTGATTTACCATTTGCACTGCCAACAGCTGTTGCAGGTATCTCACTTACTACCTTATATTCTGAGAATGGTTGGATAGGAAAAATACTTTATTCATTTGGAATAAAATCATCATTTTCTATTTTAGGAATTGTTATAGCTTTAACATTTATAGGAATTCCGTTTGTTGTAAGAACAATTCAACCGGTTCTTGAAGATTTAGATGGACAATATGAAGAAGCGGCGGCAATGCTTGGAGCCAGTAGAGTAAGAACTTTTTGCAAAGTAATATTTCCAGAAATATCAGCACCATTATTAACTGGATTTGGTTTAGCCTTTGCAAGAGGTGTTGGTGAGTATGGAAGTGTAGTGTTTATCGCAGGAAATCTTCCAATGAAAACAGAAATTGCACCTCTTTTAATTATGTCAAGATTGGAACAATACGATTATAGTGGTGCTACGGCTATAGCTTTAGTTATGTTAGGTGCTTCATTCTTAATATTATTCGTTATAAATGGAATTCAACTATACAATAGTAAATTAAAGCAGATATGAGGTGAGTAGTAAGTGAAAAAAACATCGATGAATAGAAGTGAAAATAAATTATTGAAATACGGTTTGATAGGTATAAGTATAGTTTTTCTTACATTAATGCTTATTATTCCACTGATATCGATAATTTCTGAAGCTTTGGCTAAAGGATTTAGTGCATATATTAAAGCAATTTCAGATGGATATACTCTTAAAGCTATGAACCTCACATTAATAGCTACGTTAATAGCAACAATCATGAATACTATATTTGGTATATGTGTTGCATGGACTATAACAAAATTTAAATTTAGAGGGAAGAACTTGCTAGGAACCTTAATTGATTTACCATTTGCAATATCACCTGTTATTGCAGGATTAATATTCGTATTAACATTTGGAAAAGGGAGCTTTTTAGAAAATATTTTAGTTCCAAATAATATAAAAATAGTATTTGCTGTACCAGGGATAATATTAGCAACTATATTTGTAACCTTTCCGTTTGTAGCGAGAGAGATAATACCTTTAATGAATGCTCAGGGAACTGATGAAGAAGAAGCAGCAGCGATGATGGGAGCTAATGGATTTAATATATTTAGAAAAATAACTCTTCCTAATATTAAATGGGGACTTATATATGGAGTAATACTTTGTGCAGCAAGAGCAATGGGAGAGTTTGGGGCAGTATCAGTGGTATCTGGTCATATTAGAGGAAAGACAAATACTCTTCCATTACACATTGAAATCTTATATAACGAATATCAATTTTCAGCAGCTTTTGCAGTTGCTTCAATATTGGTAATCATTGCAGTTATTGTTTTAATATTGCGTAATATTGTGGAATGGAAAACTAAGAAGGGGGTGTAGTATCTATGTATGTGGAACTAAAGAATATTAATAAAAGATTCGGAGATTATAAGGCGTCTGACAATGTTAGTTTTAGGATAGAGCAGGGAAAATTAATTGGTCTTTTAGGCCCAAGTGGAAGTGGTAAGACTACTATACTTAGGATGATAGCAGGTCTTGAAACTCCAGATGAAGGAGATATCATTATTAATGGAGTTAAAGTCAATGATATAGAACCGGGAAAAAGAGGAATTGGCTTTGTATTTCAAAGTTATGCTCTATTTCGTCATATGACAGTTTATGATAATGTAGCGTTTGGTCTTGTGGTACAAAAAGCTAAAAAAGATTATATACATGAGAGAGTTATGGAACTTATAGAGCTTATTGGTCTTAAAGGTCTTGAAAAAAGGTATCCAGGCCAATTGTCTGGTGGACAAAGACAACGTGTAGCTTTTGCTAGAGCACTTGCTCCTAATCCACAGTTGTTACTACTAGATGAGCCTTTTGCAGCAATTGATGCGAAGGTAAGAAAAGAACTTAGAAGATGGCTTAGAGAAACAATATCGAAATTGGGAATAACAAGCATTTTTGTAACCCATGATCAAGATGAAGCTGTAGAAGTGGCAGATGAAATAATAATAACAAATAGAGGGAAAATTGAGCAGAAAGGTAGCCCAGTTGAGATATATAAGAATCCAAAGACTCATTTCGTAGCGCAATTTATTGGTGAATCCAATCTAATAGATGATTATACTAAGCTAAAAGGATTTGAAGTTGTGAACCCTAAAGAAACAAAAGCAATAGTACGTCCTGAGTTTATACAAATTGCTAAAAATGATAAGGAGATTTTGACTCCTCTTGCAGCAGAAAAGGGAATTGTAAAAGGTATTGCATTTAGAGGAAATAATCTTGAAATAGACGTACAGGTAGGGAACCAAATATTTTATGGATATCGTAGTTTGGAAGATGAAGAATTAAAAATTGGTGAAGAAGTTTTCGTTTTAATCCATAGAGTTTATGCATTTGATGAAAAAAGTGCAAATGTTGTGGAAAATAAGATTAAAACAGAAGAAATGTCTGTATTTATTTAACACGGCACAATCAAAAAATATTGACCTTAAAAAAAGGAGATATGCTATGAGTAAGAACGTTCAAGTAAAACAATTAGAAACTGATATATTAATTATTGGAGGAGGTACTGCTGGGTGCTATGCGGCCTTAACCATACGTGAAAATTCTAATGCATCCGTACTTATACTTGAAAAAGCTAATATTAAGAGAAGTGGGTGCTTAGCAGCCGGAGTAAATGCAATCAATGCATATATAGTTAAAGGAAGAAAGCCTGAAGACTATGTGGATTACGCTAAAAAAGATGCAGATAATATTGTGCGTGAAGATCTACTTCTTACAATGTCACAAGGTTTAAATAAGGTAACAAAAAAGTTAGAGGATTTAGGGCTTGTTATCTTAAAAGATGAAAATGGCGAATATGTGGCTAGAGGAAATAGAAATATAAAAATTAATGGTGAAAATATTAAACCTATTTTAGCAGATGCAGTGCAGGAACTAAACGATGTTACTGTTATGAATCAAGTTAATGTTATTGATTATATTGTAAAAGATAATCAGATACTTGGCGCTTTTGCAGTTGGTGTAGAAGAAGAAATTCTATATGAAATTAAAGCAAAAAAGGTAATATGCGCAACTGGTGGAGCAGCAGGTCTTTATAAACCTAACAATTCAGGTTTTTCAAGACATAAAATGTGGTATCCTCCGTTCAACACTGGTGCAGGGTATGCTATGGGAATAAAAGCAGGGGCTGAAATGACTACTTTTGAAATGAGATTTATTGCTTTGAGATGTAAAGACACGATTGCACCAACGGGTACAATTGCTCAAGGTGTAGGCGCAAAGCAGGTAAATTCAAAAGGAGAAGTTTATGAAACAAAATATGGTCTAACTACATCAGAAAGAGTTTATGGAACAGTAAAGGAAAATCAAGAAGGAAGAGGGCCTTGTTATTTAAGAACAGAAGGTATTACTTCCGCTCAAGATGAGGAATTAAAAAAAGCATATTTAAACATGGCTCCTAGTCAAACTTTAAAATGGATAGAATCAGGAAAAAATCCAAGTGAGCAAAATGTAGAAATTGAAGGAACAGAACCATACATAGTAGGTGGACATACTGCTAGTGGATATTGGGTTGACACTAAAAGAGAAACAACAATAAAAGGTCTTTATGCAGCAGGTGATGTAGCTGGTGGATGTCCACAAAAGTATGTTACAGGAGCATTAGTAGAAGGCGAAATTGCAGCAAAGGCAGCAGTTGAAGCAATAAATAATAGTGATAAAAATGTTATTACTTTATCAACAGTTGAAGAAGATTTACTTATGAAGAAAAAGAAATTAGAAGTTGAAAAAGTATTAAACTCTGAAAATCAGATATTTAATTTTGAACAACTTGAAGAAGCAATGCAGAAGGTAATGGACACTTATGCAGGTGGAATTGGAAGTAGTTATCAGTTCAATGAAAAGCAGCTTGAACTTGCAATGGAGAAAATTGAGCAAATTGAGAAATCGAGTGAAAGTCTTTATGCAGAAGATATGCATGAATTGATGTTTGTATATGAATTAAAAGAGAGACTTACTCTTTGTAAATCTGTAATTGCCCATTTAAAAGCGAGAAAAGAAACTAGATGGCACAGCTTTGCAGAAAACCTTGATTATCCAGAGAAAAGCGATGAATGGTTAAAATATGTTAATTCGAAGCTTGTAGATGGCAAACTTAAAATGTTATATAGAGATTTAGTGGGAAGAGGTGAAACATATGAGCATAGCAATTAATAAAAATAAATGCATAGGATGCAAAAGATGTTTAGCTGTGTGTCCAGGAAGTCTTATAAAATCAACTGAAGATGGCAAGAAAGTATATATAAGATATCCTAAAGATTGTTGGGGATGCTCTTCTTGCATAAAAGAATGCCCTACAGGTTCGATTTCGTTATATCTAGGAGCAGATATGGGTGGAAGAGGAAGCAAACTTACAGTTAAATTTAAAGATGATATTGCAGATTGGAAGATTGAAGAAACTGATGGAACAGAGCATTCAATCAAAATAAACCGTAAAGATTCAAATCAATATTAGAATTAATGCACAATTCACGATTCACAATAAATATATTTAAAAATTTAGATTAGCAAATAGGGGGACTAATATATGAGCGAATTATCACATCTTGACAAATTAGAAGCAGAAGCAATTTATATTATTAGAGAAGTAGCAGCAGAATGTGAAAAGCCAGTAATGCTATATTCAATTGGTAAAGACAGTTCAGTTATGTTACATCTTGCAATGAAAGCATTTTATCCTGAAAAGCCACCATTTCCTTTCATGCATATAGATACAACATGGAAGTTTAAAGAAATGATCGAATTTCGTGATAAGACAGCAGAAAAATTAGGAATTGAGATGATTGTCCATTCAAATGAAGAAGGTATAAAGCAAGGGATTAATCCTTTTGATCATGGATCAGCATATACTGATATCATGAAGACACAAGCTTTAAAACAAGGATTAAGTAAATATGGATTTACAGCAGCCTTTGGTGGAGGACGTCGTGATGAAGAAAAATCTCGTGCAAAGGAAAGAATTTTCTCTTTCAGAAATGAAGCGCAAGCATGGGATCCTAAAAATCAAAGACCAGAAATGTGGAAGCTTTATAACACTAAAATAAATAAAGGTGAAAGTATGAGAGTTTTTCCAATTTCAAATTGGACTGAAAATGATATCTGGCAGTATATAAAGCGTGAAAATATTGATATAGTTCCTTTATATTTTGCAAAAGAAAGACCATGCATTGAGCGTGATGGCAATATTATTATGGTAGATGATGATAGATTAAAGCTATTACCTGGTGAGAAGGTTGAGCATAAAAAAATAAGATTTAGAACACTTGGATGTTATCCGTTAACAGGTGGTTTTGAATCAGATGCAGTTACTTTGGATGCTATTATTGAGGAAACCCTTAGTGCCGTATCATCTGAAAGAACAACTAGAGTTATTGATAGTGAAGCAGCAGGTAGTATGGAAAGAAGAAAGAGAGAGGGGTATTTCTAAGATGAAGAGCTTATTAAAGTTTATAACATGTGGTAGTGTAGATGACGGAAAATCTACTCTTATTGGGCATATTTTATATGATTCAAAGCTTTTATATGCAGACCAAGAAAAAGCTTTAGAATTAGATAGCAAAGTTGGAAGTAGAGGCGGAGCAATAGACTATTCTCTATTATTAGATGGTTTAATGGCAGAACGTGAGCAAGGAATTACAATAGACGTTGCATATCGTTATTTCACAACTGATAATAGAAGTTTTATAGTAGCAGATACTCCAGGACATGAAGAATATACTAGAAACATGGCAGTAGGTGCATCCTTTGCAGAGCTTGCTATTATATTAATAGATGCAAAGCAAGGAGTGTTAGTACAAACAAGAAGACATGCAAGAATTTGTTCTTTGATGGGTGTAAAACATTTTGTATTTGCAGTTAATAAGATTGATTTAGTAGGTTACAGTGAAGAAAGATTTTTAGAAATTGAAGAGCAAATTAAAGAATTAGTAAATGAACTTTTATTAGAAAATGTTCATTTAATTCCTGTATCAGCTACGGAAGGGGATAACGTTACTAAGAAGTCAGAAAATACTCCATGGTATCAAGGGGAAGCGCTTTTACCATATCTAGAAAATGTAGAGATTGATAGTAAGTCAGAAGAAGGCTTCTATATGCCAGTTCAAAGAGTATGTAGACCGAATCATACGTTTAGAGGATTCCAAGGAGAAATTGAAGCTGGAAGTATTTCTGTAGGAGATGAAATTACAACACTTCCTAGCAATGAAAAAGCATTAGTAAAAAGTATTCATATTACTGATAAGGAATCGCAAAGTGCTGGAAAAGGTCAATCTGTTACAATACAGCTTAATAAAGAAGTTGATGTATCGAGAGGCTGTGTACTTACAAAAGAAACTGATATTACTACAAGTAAGTTAATTAGTGCAAAGATTCTTTGGATGGATGACTCGGAATTAACGGCTGGTAAAGAGTATTTTGTAAAAGTAGGTACTAAGATGCTGACTGGTGTTGTTACAGATGTAAAATATAAAATTGATGTTAACACAGGAGAGCATTTACCAACTGGTTATTTAACAAAAAATGAAATAGCAGCATGTGATATTCTATTATCTGAAAAGATAGTTGTTGATAAGTTTGATGCGCATAAAACATTAGGAGAACTTATTTTAATAGATCGTATCACTAATATGACATCAGCTTGTGGTGTTATAGAAGATGTTCATAATAATGATACTAAAAATGCAAAATTTGCTTTTGAGTACAATGAATTAAAAGCAAGAGGAGATATTTTTGAAGAATTCTATTATGATACAGAAACTTTATCTATATTCAAATATAAACCAGAAGAAAAGACTTATACTGTAGGCGATGAGCTTCCAATAGAAGGTGATAGCTACAAATATCCAGATAACTTTGATTTACTAGTTCTTCGTGACTCAATAGTAATTGAAATACGTGATAAGAAAATTACAGATATTAAATCTATTGGCGATTATAAATATCAAGAAGTTCCAGTTATTAATGGCAGAGGATTTGAAGTTAAGGTAAATTCTAATGAAGAAGTTGTAAAATTCTTAAATGAATATAAAGAAGCTAACGAGAAAACTCTAGGAGATTTCTTAAATAGATGGGTTAGATTTGAAACTTATAGAAGAGTAGTTTTTCATAGTACTAAATAGAAAATGTATAAAGGTGTTGTCTTAAATACAGAATATAAAAAATAAATCAAAGAAGCCTTAAAAATGATTGGTAAATTATTTTTGAGGCTTCTTTTACTAACGTTTATTATTAATAAATGCAATTACTAGATTTTAAATTCGAAGTTATATAATGTATTATTATGTTATAATATTAGGAAAAATATACTATATTTATATTTGTTTTATTGAAAAAGGAATTATTTGATGATAAAGTTTAATGTAGGTAGATAGGGGTGATTAATTTTATGAAACATAAAATATTATTGTTTAATTGTAAACCTGGCATGATTTTGGCTGAGGACATAATATGTAATGGTTTAAAATTAGCGTCTAAGAATACAATACTCAATTCATATATAATAGATAAATTGATTAGTCTTGGAGAATATAGTGCTCATATCTATGTTTCGGGAGAAAACAATAGCTTGGGTAAAAGTAATATGGATAAAATTAAAGAATTTGAAGAGGATTATGATGTAAGTATATTCGATATTAAAGAATTAATAAGAGGATTGATTACAACAAATAAAATGAATTCTGAGAGTATTTCTAAAATATCTAAATCGATAATAAAGTATTTAGATGAGCCTAACATCATAATTAAGTGTCTAGTTGCGTTAAATAAAGCAGATGAGTATACTTATACGCATTGTATAAATGTAGCAATATATTCAATGCTTATAGCAAAATGGATGAATTTATCTTCAGGCACAGTTAAAGAAATTATTGAATCAGGACTTCTTCATGATATCGGCAAGATTAAAATAGACAATGAAATATTGAACAAGCCAGGTCAGCTAACAAGAGAAGAATTTGATGAAATTAAGAAACATACTATTTTAGGATATGATATAATAAATGATTATGATTATTTTAGTAGAAGTATAAAAGATGCAATACTTATGCACCATGAAAGAATTGATGGATCTGGATATCCGTTTGGAAAGTTAGGAATAGATATTACATTAAACGCAAAAATTGTTGCAGCAGCAGATACATTTGATGCAATGATATCAAATAGAGTATACAAGAAAGGCGTAACTCCACTTAAAATATTTCAAATGTTTTTGACTGAAGGAGTAAAATTGTATGATACTTCAGTTATTTTTACACTCTTAGAAAATATAAGCCCATATTATATAGGAATGAAGGCAAGGCTTGAGGATGGTAGGATAGGTGAAATTATGTATATACCTCCAAATGATATACTAAGTCCTATTGTAAAAATTAATGATGAACTTATTGATTTTTCAAGAAGAAAAGACTTGGATATAAGTGATATATTTGTATAACAGTTAGTAATATAGGAATGTGGAAATTTAAAACTTAAAAAAATACTGTGTGTATATGTCGAATCGTAATTCCATTTTTGGAAATAATATAGATAATAAAATTAGAATATTAGTATATCTAGATGAAAACTTTTATTAATGCAAAAAAAGCAAATAGAATATAAGTTGACAATTATATAGAGTATTTTTCGCCAAACATAGACTCGAAGTAGATTTTAAGCTACTTTGAGTCTGTTTTTTTTGTAGAAATTTATAGAAAGGGCAAAATGAAATTTTAATATAAAAAGATTATTTGATTATATAATTTGATAAAAATTATTAGATGATAATACCAATTAATGCAATATATTATTACATTAAACAATATAATATCATTATTGACAAATAAGACCAAAAATTATAATATAAAATTAATAAAAATTAATATTTTTTTATAGTAAAGATAATAAAGTGTTGTTTTTTAAAAATATATATAAAATTAAATTATAAAAAGTAAAAAATATAAAGAAATTTGTGCGTGGAGGAGTGGATGCGAAAAGGATTCTTGGAATCTATAATTAATGGAGCTAGAGGATTCATTATAAAACCATATAAAGAAGATTACTTAGCTGATACTTTAAAAAAATTATAGTGAATTTTACTAGAATATTTGTGGAGGAAGACTATATGAATGAATTATTGGATATTCAACACATTGCTTTTGAATTAGCAAGCGAGAAGTATGCTCTTAAGATTAGTGATGTTTATGAAATTATTAGAATGCAGCAAATATCTCCAACACATAATAGTAAATTCTTTTTGGAAGGCGTTATTAATTTAAGGGGAAAGGTAATTCCGGTAGTTAATTTACATAAAAGGTTTAAACTAATAGAATGCGCTAGAACTAAAGAAACTAGAATAATAGTGGTAAAAAGTAGGGAAGAGATGATTGGTATAATTGTGGACAAGGTTGATTCAGTCATACAATTCGATGATATCCAACCAACGCCAAAAGTTGTTGCAGGTATTGATGGAGAGTACTTTGAAGGAATAGGAATTACAGAAAATGGAGTGATAAGCTTATTGAAGATAGATATAGTTCTTCATGATTAGGGGGGTGTGAAATGTCTAATATATATGAAATGCCTGAAATGGTAAGTGCATTTTTGGATGAAGTGGAAGAGCAGATACAACTTTTAGAACAAGGAATTTTAGAATTAGAAAAGAAAGATGAAGTCAGCAAAGTTATACAAGATATTTTTAGGGTAGCACATACATTGAAGGGATCCTCTTCAGCTATGGGGTATGAAAAGATGAAATCGCTTACTCATGAGATGGAAAATGTACTTGATAAAATTAGGAATAATTTTATGGAAGTAACGGAGCCAATAATTAACGTTTTGTTTGAATGTACTGACTGCTTAACTTTATTAAAAAGAGATTTTATAGAGTATAAGAATGATACAGAAGTAGACATTGATGATATCATAGGAAAACTTAGGCGTATACAAAGTATTGATGTGGACAAAACTGAAGGCAATCAATTTATGGGAGTAAAAAGAGAAATTAGTCATGAATATGACAATGAGATGATAGTATTTGAGCTAGATGATGAGAAAAGGCATACAATAGAAAATGAAAGGCTAAATGGGCGCTCTTGTGTTGTTTGTGAGATTAAGATCTCAGAGGATAGTCTTATGAAAGCAACGAGAGCTTTTCTTATACTTAATTCGTTAAATGATATTGGAGAGGTTGTAGGATCTAGTCCTAATGTATTAGAACTATTGGATGAAGATGAAAATATTAATACTATAAATTATTTATTAATTTCAAAATTGGGGACAGAGGAAATTGAATCAAGAATTAAGCATAAATTAATGGATATTGATGATGTTAATGTGTTTGATTATGAATTTACAAAATTAGATAAAGAAAAGATAGATACTAAAGATATAGAAAATATAGCTAAGATAGAAGGAGAAATAGTAACGGATAAAATTGATGAGATAAACGGTGAAAAGAAAGTTCTACAAGAGATTAAAAATGAAAAAAAATTATCACAAACTATTAGAGTCGATATAGAACGTCTTGAACATATGATGAATTTGGTTGGAGAGATGGTTATTGAACAGACTAGAATTGCTCAAGTAAGCAATACTTTACATAACAAATATATAGCTGATGATTCAGTTGAAGATTTAATTGGAATATCAAGTCGTGTATCAAGAGTAGTTAGTGAACTTCAAGAAAGCATAATGAAAGCTCGTATGGTACCAGTGCAACAGCTATTTAGTAGATTCCCGAGGTTGGTAAGAGATCTTGCTAATTCATTAGAGAAAGAGGTGGAGTTGGTTCTTGAGGGTGGAGAGACAGAAATGGACAGAACTATAATTGAAGATATTACTGATCCTTTGATTCATCTTGTAAGAAATTCCCTAGATCATGGAATAGAAAAACCTAGTACTCGTATAGGCAAAGATAAGCCTTCAAAAGGAACTTTGAAAATAAAGGCATTTCACCAAGAAAACCATGTGATTGTGACAATTGAAGATGATGGTGCTGGTTTAAATTTAGAAAAGATAAAGCAATCAGCAATTAAGAAAGAAGTAATTTCAGCTCAAGAAGCAGAAATATTATCAGACCAAGAGATAATAAATCTTATTTTTCAAACAGGGCTATCAACAGCTAATAATTTAAGTGACGTTTCAGGTAGAGGCGTAGGAATGGACATTGTTAGAAATCATATAGATAAACTAAATGGGATTATTGATGTAGAAACAAAAGAGGGAGAAGGAAGTAAATTTACGATTAAACTACCACTAACGCTTGCAATACTTGCAGGGTTATTAGTTAAAATTCATAATGAAATTTATGCTCTTCCAATGAGTAACATAATTGAGATAGTAAGAAAACCAAAGAGTGAAATTGAATATATTAAAAATCAATCTGTTGTTGTGATTAGAGACAAAGTCCACCCCCTAGTATGGTTGCATGATTATTTTAAGTTACCTAGAGAAAACAAAAAGAGAAATGTATTTATTGTGGTTTTAGGTATTGCAGAAAAAAGGTTCGGTATTGTAGTTGATGAATTAGTTGGAAATCAAGAAATAGTAGTTAAACCTTTAGGTTCTTACATAGGAAAAATTGAGGGGATATCGGGTGCAACAATACTTGGTGATGGAAGTGTTGCTCATATATTCGACGTAGTAGGAATATCAAAAATGATTAGTAACAAAAATATAAAAGATAGTGATAATTTTAGTAACAATGAGATTCAATAAGCAAAAGATCAGAAAGTGTGGAGGCGTATATAAATGGGTAGTTTTAAAAGAAATATCGGAATTAAGCTTATGGGAGGTTTAAGAAGTGTAGATAATACAGTTCTTGCATCTAAAAAGCTTGATGAGAAATTAAAAGAATTATCAAGTATAAATGAACAAGTTACAAAAGGAACAATTGATCAATCAGAAGCTGTAAAATCAGTAAATTCTCTTACAAGTGAAATGTCTAAATCTATAAATGGAGTTGTGATAAATGCAGAGCAATTAACGAATGCTGCTCAAAAGTCGCAAAGATCACTTGAAGAAATAGCTGTATCAGCAAAACAGGTCGCAGGTAATAGCGAAAGTGTATCAGGTTCAATTGAAGAAATATCAAATTCAATTGAGGAAATGGGAAAATCAATTAAAGTGGTCGCAGGCAATGCGGAAGAAATGACTGGATCAGCTAAGGAAGTTTCAGAAGCAATACAAGAAATGGTGGCATCAATTCAGCAAGTAGCAGGGAATGGAGAGAGCGCATCAAAATCAGTAGAAGAAATCTCTTCCTCAGTAGAGCAAATGGGGAAATCAGTTAAAGGAGTAGCAGGAAATGCAGAAAGTTTAACTTCTTCAGCAAAAGAGGTGACTGCATCAATTCAAGAAGTGGTGGCATCAATTCAGCAAGTAGCAGGAAATAGTGAAAGCACAGCAAGTTCAGTAGAACAAATATCAGCATCTATTGAAGAAATGGGAAAATCAATACAAGGTGTTGCAAAAAATGCAGAGGGATTGAAGGATACTGCCGAAAATGCAGAAGAATCGGTGCAATCAATTGTGGTATCAATTGAACAAGTTGCAAAAAATAGTAAAAGTACAGCAAGCTCAGTAGAACAAATATCATCATCTATAGAGCAAATGGGAAAATCAATAAAGAGAGTGGCAGGGAATGCCGAAAGTTTGAAAGGTTCAGCAGAAGAATCTACAATGGCTGTTCAAGAAGTAGTAGCATCAATTCAGCAAGTAGCAGGAAATAGTGAAAGTACAGCAGGTTCAGTAGAACAAATATCATCATCAATAGAACAAATGGGAAAATCAATAAAGGGAGTAGCCGGGAATGCCGAAAGTTTAAAAGGATCAGCAGAAGAAGCTACAGAAGCAGTGCAAGAAATAGTAGCCTCAATAGAACAGGTAGCTGGAAACAGTGAAAGCACAGCAAAATCAGTAGAAGAAATATCAGTTTCAATAGAACAAATGGGAAAATCAATAAAGGGAGTAGCAGAAAATGCAGAAAGTTTAAAAGGATCAGCAGAAGAAGCTACAGCAGCAGTACAAGAAATGGTAGTTTCTATTCAACAAGTGGCAGGAAATAGCGAGAGTACGGCAAGTTCAGTAGAAGAAATATCATCATCAATTGAAGAAATAGGAGCTTCAATAAAAGGAGTAGCAGGTAATGCAGAAAATTTAAAAGGATCTACAGAAGAATCATCAGTTGCAGTTCAAGAGATGGTAGCATCAATCCAACAAGTAGCAGGAAATAGTGAAAGTACAGCAAGTTCAGTTGAAGAAATATCATCATCAATTGAAGAAATGGGTGTATCAATAAAAGGAGTAGCCACTAATACAGAAAGTTTAAAAGTTTCAACAGATGAATCAGCAGCGGCCATACAAGAAATGGTAGCATCAATACAGCAAGTAGCAGGAAATAGTGAGAGCACAGCAAGTTCAGTTGAACAAATATCGTCATCAGTAGAACAAATGGGTAAATCAGTTAGGGGAGTAGCAGGAAATGCCGAAAGTTTAAGAGGATCTGCAAATGAAGCAGCGGCTGCAGTTCAAGAGGTAGTAGTATCGATTCAGCAAGTAGCAGGAAATAGTGAAAGTACCACAAGATCAGTAGAAGAAATATCTGCGTCCATAGAAGAAATGGGAAAATCTATTCAAGGAGTAGCGGGTAATGCTGAAGAACTGCAAAAAGCTTCAAATGAAACTTATAAGACGGTTGAGGACATGGCGGCATCAATAAGTCAAGTGGCTCAAAATGCTCAAAATGTAAATTCATTAAGTGATTTAGTGAAATTGGATGTTAAGGATGGACAAACAGCTGTAGCTAATACATTAGTCGCTATAGGTGAAATATCTGAGGTTATCCACAAGGCAGAAAGTGTAATAACTAACTTAGGAAAGAGTTCTGATAAAATTGGAAGCATTATAGATGTAATAGATGATATAGCAGATCAAACAAATTTGCTTGCGTTAAATGCAGCAATTGAAGCTGCAAGAGCAGGGGAACACGGAAAAGGATTTGCGGTAGTAGCTGATGAAGTGAGAAAACTAGCTGAGAGAACGGCTACAGCTACAAAGGAAATATCTGAACTTATAAAAGGAATCCAGGGAGAAACTACCAATGCAATTAAGGCGATAGAAGTTGGCACTGAGAAAGTTGAATATGGATCAAGATTAAGTAATGAAGTTGGGACTGTAATAGAAAAAATAGTTGGTGGAATAGAAAATGTGACTAATGAAATCAAAGAAATAACTCTGGCAACTGATAGTCAAAATAAAGGAAGTAGAGAAATACTCGAATCTATGAGAAATGTTACTAATCAAGCATCTATGGTTACACAGGCTACAAGGGAACAAGCTATAAGTGTAGAAAATGTAATAAAAGGTGTAGCAAATGCAAGAGAACAAGTAGTGCAAATTAATATAGCAATGAATGAACAATCTAAACAAGGACAAAATATTGTTGGAGCTGTCGAAAATGTAACAAATCAAGCAGATGAAGTTGCAATAGCAGTAAAAGAACAAGTTATTGGCATAGATGAAATAATAAAAGGTGTCGAAAATTCAAGAGAACAAGTAAGACAAATAACAGTAGCGGTAAAAGAACAAGCAAGTCAAGGGGGAAATATTAGTAAAGCCATAAATAACGTTGTTAATCAAACAAATGAGGTTACAATAGCAGTAAGGGAACAAGCAGCTGGCGTAGAGGAAGTAATAAAAGGTGTTGTAAATGCTAAGGAACAAGTAAGGCAAATAACAGTAGCAGTGAAAGAACAGGCAAAACAAGGAAAAAATATCGCTTTGTCTATAGAAAATGTTGTTAATCAAACAAATGAGGTCGCAGTAGCAGTAAAAGAGCAAGCAGCGGGAATTGATGAAGTAATAAAAGGTGTAGCGAACGCAAGAGAGCAGGTAAGACAAATAACAGTAGCAGTAAAAGAACAGGCAAAACAGGGACAAGATATTGTTGGATCTGTAGAAAATGTAACAAATCAAGCAGCACAGGTGACTACGGCTGTTAAAGAACAAGCAAATGGAGTAGATGAAGTAATTAAAGGCGTTGTAAATGCAAGAGAACAAGTAATACAAGTAACACTTGCGGTAAAAGAACAAGCAAAACAAGGTGGAGATATTGTAGCAGCGGTAGAAAATGTAACAGATCAAGCAGCTCAAATAGCTTTAGTAACTAATGAACAAACAATAGGCGTAGAAGAAATAGTTAAAGGAATAGTTAATGCAAGAGAGCAAGTAAGACAAATTACTGTCGCAGTAAAAGAACAGGCAAAACAGGGACAAGATATTGTTGCATCTGTAGAAAATGTAACAAATCAAGCAGCACAGGTGACTATGGCTGTAAAAGAACAAGCTAATGGAGTAGATGAAATCATTCAAGGTGTAGTAAATGCAAGAGAACAAGTTAAGCAGATAACTGATGCAATGATGTCACAGACGATACAAGGGAAATCAATGACTAAGCTAGTAGGAGAGGTTACAAGTCAAACTGCAGAAGTAACACAAGCTATGAAAGAGCAAGCAGCTGGAGTATTTGAAATAGTAAAAGGAATAGAAAATGCCAGAGAACAAGTAAAACAAATAACAGTAGCAGTGAAAGAACAAGCAAAACAAGGGAAAGACATTGTAGCTTCTGTAGAAAATGTAGCAGAACAATCAGAGCAAGTGACAAGAGCATTGAAAGAACAAGCTATAGGAGTTGAAGAAGTAGTCAAGGGAATAACTAATTCTAGAGAACAGGTAAGACAAATAGCTATAGCAGTAAAAGAGCAGGCAAAGCAAGGAAAGAATATTGTAAATTCAGCAGAAAATGTTACAAGAGTAGCACAACAAGTTACTGAGGCATCTAAAGAGCAGGCATCAGGAGTAGAAAATATTATAAAAGGTGTAAGACGTTCTAGGGAAGATATGAAGCAGATAACTTGGACTATGAATGAACAAACAAAATCTACTGATAGAACCACAGATAACTTTAAGAATGTTACGGAACAAGCAAGTGAAGTAACAATGGCTACTAAGGTACAGGCAAGAGAAGTTGAAGAGCTTAGAAAACATATTGAAGATATAAATAATGTAGTTAATTTAAATGTAAGAGATGTTCAAAAAACTTCAAGTATTACTAGAGAACTTTCTGAGTATACGTTAGAAATAAAAAAATCATTAGAGGAGTTAGTTGAATAATTAGATAATAAATTCTATATGAGTATATAAGTTGCTAAGGGAAAATTATATTAAGGTTAATTATTAGAATTTAGTAATTCTAAATTTTAAAATATTTAAAGCAACTTATATATCAAAGGAATAAATTGTGGTTTTAAATATAAGGAGGAAATTTTAAATTATGAGTATTATGGCATTAGAACAATTGGCGAGTTATATATATGAATTCTGTGGCATTGACTACTCCAAAAATCTTCCTTCACTTGAAAGTAAGATAACCTATAGAATTAAAGAGCTTAGACTTAGTATTTGGGAATATTGCGGGTACGTTAAAATAGAAGAAAAAGAAAGAGATACATTAATTGAACTAATAACAGTAAATGAAACTTATTTCTTTAGAGAAGAAAATCTATTAAGAGAATTGCAAACTAATATTTTACCAAAATTTGAAGACTATTTAAAGGAAAAAACTTTTAGAATCTGGTGTGCGGCATGTTCAAGTGGGGAAGAACCCTATACATTAGCAATGTTAATAAAAGAAACAATGCTTTTTGAAAAAAGTTCTGTTGAAATAATAGCCTCAGATATTAATAAAAAAGTATTAGATAAAGCTGAGAAGGGAGTATACAGTAGTAAATCTTTGTCCTTTAGGAAGATGCCTTATGGAATGTTAGATAAATATTTTGATAAAATTGAAGATGACTACAAGGTTAAGGATGAAATAAGAAAACTTGTAAAGTTTAAGAATTTAAATATGTTTGATAAAAATATCGAACAAGAAGTTGGAAGAGTTGATATAATACTCTGCAGGAATGTTTTGATATATTTTGATACAGAATTTACTAAAAAAGCTGCTCTTTCGTTTTACAATATTCTTAATGAAACAGGATATTTATTTTTAGGCCATGCAGAAACAGTTACTAATGTCAATCCAGGCTTTGATACTGTTTATACTCCATCGATCTTTTATTATAAGAAGGGAGAGAAAGCATGATGAAACAATATGGTGTTTTAGTTGTAGATGATTCCTCCTTTATGAGGAGATGTATAAGCCTTATTATAGAAAAAGATCCTCAATTTTTTATAATAGGAATCGCGAGAAATGGATTGGACGCAATAGAAAAGATACAAAGATTAAAACCTGATATAGTAACATTGGATGTAGAAATGCCAGAAATGGATGGAATAAGTGCCCTAAAAGAAATTATGAAAACTTGCCCTGTACCAGTTGTGATGCTGAGTAATCATACGGAAGATGGTACTAGGACAGCACTAAAGGCTTTAGAGCTCGGAGCAATCGATATTTTCTTAAAAGGTTCATTAGTAGGGGAGAACATAAAAGAGGAAACAATAAATGATTTTCTTAGTAAACTAAAAGTAATTGCAGACAGTAGTAAGGTACAAAAGAATAAAGAAGATAGTAATGCAGATTTAGAAAATATTAAATATGATAAACAGCAGATTAATTGTGGTGAAAAACTCATGAAGAGGGAGCTGCTTATTATTGGGTGCTCAACAGGAGGACCATCCGCACTTCAATCAATATTGCCAAGATTTCCAAAGGATTTATGCAGGCCAGTTATTGTAATCCAGCATATGCCTCCAGGATTTACTGGACCGCTAGCTGAAAGATTTGATACCATATGTAATCTACATGTTAAAGAAGTAGAGAATGGAGATATACTTGAACGAGGAAAAATATATATAGCACCAGCGGGATTTCAAACACTATTAGAAAAAAGCCAGGATAATAGCATAATTTTTAAAGTTGAGGATATGAAAAATGTAGACAGCCTATACAAGCCATCAATTAATGTTACTTTAAATTCGGCAGCGCCTATTTTTAAAGATAAGCTAGTCTCTGTAATTTTAACGGGAATGGGTAATGACGGGTTAGCAGGCTGCCAGAATGTAAAAGATAATAATGGATATGTTATAGTTGAGGCAGAAGAATCCTGTATAGTTTATGGCATGCCTAAAGTAGTGTTTGAAGCAGGTCTTGCAGATAGTCAGGTAGCACTAAGCGACATGTTTGAGACAATAATGTTGAATTTATAGCTTAATAGTAATTATAACCTAATAATGTACCTAAGTAATGGAGGAGAACCAAGCCCAGATGGAAATGGAGGAGGTTATCCTTCTTATTTTGTTTCTAGAAGAAAGTTAATGATAGAGCCTGTGGATATAAAAATATGTATATAGAGTTAGGAAATTAAGGTATCATAAGAACATATTATAATTAATTTACAACAGTAATATTATATGTTACTACATTTTTAACATTAGGAGAAAAGCTATATGAAAGATTTATTTACAATTGGAGAAATGTCAAAGTTGTTTAATATTAATATTAAGACATTAAGATATTATGATGAAATAGATTTATTTAGACCTATATTTATAGATAGAACTAATAACTATAGGTTTTATTCAACAGAGCAATTTGAACAGTTAAACACAATAATGTATTTAAAAGCAATTGGAATGTCTTTGAGTACAATAAATTTTTATTTAAATAAGCGAAGTATTGATAACATAACTGAATTATTAAAACAGCAAAAAGAAATTACAAGGAAAAAGATAAAGGAACTGCAGTTTATAGAAAAGAAAATTGAAAATAGATTAAAGCAAATTAACTATGCAAGGCAATATGATAAATTAGATGTAATTCAGGAAATTGAATTTGATGAGAGAAATATTGTGTTATTAAAACAAAAAATAAAATCAGATAAGGATTTAGAGTTATCTATTAGAAACTTAGAGAATAAGACTAACAAAAATGCTTCTATTTTCAATGGGAAAGTAGGAGTATCAATTTCTAGAGATAATTTAAAAAATGGAATCTTTGATGAATACGATTCGATTTTTTCATTTACAGAAGGCGAAAAATACAATAAAAAATCAATTAAAATTTTACCTAAGGGCATTTATGTTACTATTCGTTTTAATGGAACTCATAAAGGTTCTCCTAAGTATTATGATGAGATTTTAAAATATATTGAAGAAAAGGAATATAAAATTATTGATGACTCAATAGAAATAACACTTATTGATTTCGGTTTAACTACTGAAAAATCAGAGTTTGTAACTGAAATTCAGATATTAATAAATTAATATTGACACTCCAGTTACTGGACACTTTATAATTTCTAACATAGATTAAGTGAATCTTAGTTGAACTTATCTAGGGTCGTGCCACTGTTATCTCGCATCTTAGAGGATGGTAGTCTTACAGTGGCTAGACATCAGATAGCAGGAGGTGTTAAGGTGATTGGAACAATAGTAAATTGTATTTCTATTATAAGCGGTAGTATTTTAGGAGCAGCTTTTAAAAAAGGAATAAAAGAAGAGTACAAGGATATAATGCTGCAAGCAATGGGATTATCAGCAAGTGTTCTAGGGATTAGTTCAGCTGTTAATAGCATTTCTAAGAGCAAATATCATGTTTTATTTATTATAAGTATCGCTATAGGTGGACTTATTGGACAAAAAGTTGGTCTAGAGAGGAAAGTTGATAGTGTTATATCAAAATTTTCCAAAAATAATTTAGTAGAAGGATTATCTACAGCAGTATTATTGTTTTGTGCAGGGACATTATCAATTTTAGGGCCACTTGAAAGTGCTCTAAAGGGAGATAAAACATTGTTATATACTAATTCTATGTTGGATGGTATTACTTCAATTGTTCTAGCTTCAAATTTTGGAATCGGAATAATAATTTCATCTATTATATTATTTATATGGCAAGGTCTTATTTATCTATCTGCAAATATTGTATCAGGATATATAACTGCTGATTTATTAAATGAGATATCAATAATTGGTGGTATTTTGATATTAAGCTCAGGATTAAACATATTGGAAATTAAGAAAATAAAGGTTCTGAATTTATTACCATCTTTGTTTATTCCTATTATATTCTTTATTATTAAGGATTTAATATAAGTAAATTATAAAATGATATTTTGAGGAGGATAATTATGAAATTTAGTGTATCAAAAGAAGTCTTTGATAAAATGGATAATATATGTTTTGGAATTGTAGTAGCAAATGGAATAAATAACGAAGAAAATAAGGAAATAACTGAACTTTTGAAAAGTAGTATAGAATTAATAGAAACAAAATTTCAAGATAAAAAAGTAAAAGAATTAGAGGAAATAGAATATTATAGAGATTCATTTGTGAAATTAGGTATAAATCCTAATAAATTTATGAGTTCTATAGAGGCAATAATTACAAGAGTAGCAAAAAAGAAAGGATTTCCAAGCATAAATCCAATTGTTGACTTAGGAAATGAAGTATAAATAAAATATCTTGTTCCACTTGGAGCTCATGATATAGAAGCTTCAGAAGATGATATTTGTATTAGATTTTCAAAGAAGGGGGATAACTTTATACCATTTGGAGGAAATTAAGAGGAATGTTTAGATGATGGTGAACTTATTTATTCTGTAGGCAAAGAAGTAAGAATAAGAAGATGGATATGGAGACAAAGTGAACAAGGAAAAATTACTAGGGAAAGTAAAAATATATTTTTTCCCATCGATGGATTTAAAGATAAAAACTATAATAATGTAATTGGTGCGAGGGACGAGCTAGCAGAATTATTAAAAAAGTATTTTAATTGTCAGGTAAAGATAGGATTTGTTGATACAAATAATAATGAATTTGAATTTTAACTAAAATATTAATCATAGTGTCTTCATTTGTATTATCTATGCTTTTAGTAGAGCTATTTAAACCATTTACTGGTAGAAGCTTTGGAGAAATGTATTACGGATTTTATACATTTGATAAATTTAAAAGTTCAGATAATAATGGCAAAACTTTAGGCTAAAATATTTTCGTCACAGACTTTATGTGATTTTAAAATATTATCAGATAATTAAGTTATAAAGAGGGATATCACTTATTGGTGATACGGTGAGCCATATTATAAACAAATGCGGACTTTACTAAAACTGGATATAAATTTGTTAAAACAAAACTTAGCATATAAAATAAATATGGTAAGTTTTGTTTTTTTATTTGTATGCTATAATAGTGCAGTTTTGCTTTAATAATTTTACAGTTGAATAAAAAACAGATTCTTAAGTTACTTTTAATGACTCAAAAATTTTTTCTATCGGCGTACCGCTTGCGGCAGCTTTGTAAATATATATTACTTTGGACTTTTCTAAATTTTTTAGCAACTTTATATCCAGTATTAAAGTGAAGAGAATCAGTACAGTATATTTTGCAATAAGTATAATTTACTAACATTATGATTAGATATCTATTAATGCTTTTTCCACTTCTTACTTGATATCCATCTAGTCCTAAGTACGTTTTGCAATCTCTAAAAAATGGTTCGATTGCCCATCGGTCAGTATATTGAGTTAAAATATCTAACGGTGCTAATGATTTCTCTAAGGAAATAAAAGTTTTCAATGCTCCATCTTTTTGGAAAGCATCTTTAGGATAACTTAAAACAATAGAAACATTCTTTCTATCTTTTAAGTTGCCAACATAATTGTAAATGTAGTATTGCTTATCTTTGACGGTGACGAGGTCAAAGTCTTCAATATTTAATAATTTAGCAAACTTATGAAGTTTTATTCCTAGCCTTTCATGGCCATATGGAAAAATAACTCTATTAGTTTTCAAAGCACCAATATAGCTATAGCCGGCTTTTTCAGAAGCATTAAAAATATCCTTACAACTATACCAACTATCTGCTAACACATAGCCTTTATTTTCAGGCTTTGGAAGTGTTGTAATTAATTTTGAGTTAATTCTATTTTACTCATATATTCTTTATCATAGATATAAATTGAGTATGGCAGCACCAATCCGTCACACGATAGTAAAGAAACTACTATTTGATGACTATATACATTCTTACCTTTTAAATGAGAATATAATTGTGTTCTGAAACATTTATGTATGGCTCCTTGCTGGCATTGTTGTGTGGTAACTCAATTATAACAAGGATTTATCATAGATGTTTTTCTATTTTATTCAGTTGTAAAATTATTCAAGCATTTTTGCACTATTATAGGTACTAGTTTGTACAATATGAATTTGCCAATTCTAGTAGTTTTTTACTGACTATTTTCAAACCATCCAACATTTCAGTAAGTTCCTGTGTGGCACCAGCTTGCTCATGAGTAATTATTTTGCTTTGTTCGGCGTTTTTCAACACCTGATCGACTGAATCACAGAAGTTATTAATCATGCTTTCTATTTTTAGGGTAGATTTATTGCTCTCTTCAGCCAATTTACGTACCTCTGAGGCTACAACCGAGAATCCTCGACCAAATTCACCAGCTCGTGTGGCTTCTATGGCTGCGTTAAGGCCCAATAAGTTACTCTGTCTAGACACTCTTCGAATAATTTCAAGAATATCAGAGGTCCTTTCTACTTCACGACTTGTATTTTTAGCAATATTAGCAGCTTCATTACTAAATGCAACTATTTCTTGAGATGATGCGCTTAGTTCCTCAACAGCAGCGACTGCTCGTTCAAGAGCAATATTAATTTCAATAACACGTTGTTGGATTTGCTCTGATCTCTCAAAATCGCGCGTACGTTCTAATTCCTGAGCCTTAATAATTCTAATTGCCTCGTTGATTGCTGTTTTCAAAGATATTGGTCCAGAATTAATAATTTCAGCGCTCAATCCAATCTCTTTTGCTTTTTGAACAACTGTTTTATCACCTACTATACCTTCAATCCCATCGCGAAATAATTTTTCGACAGTTGGAATAATGTCTTTTCCATTTTGACATGGATGCATAAAAATTTCTAAATCTCCGATTCTATAATCCTTCACTATACCTTCTATAAAATTGTCCATACCAACTATCCCTACCTTTTTTACACCAGAGCTTGTAATCTGGTGTAGAGGTAAAATAAAATCATCTAATGTAGCTGTTATTGCTACTATCATTTTGTTAGGGATTTTTCGTAGATCATTCACCGTACCACCACGACTAACGATAACATTAATATCAGGATATCTCTTGGCTATATCTATAGCGGTATTATTAGTACCAATTTCGATAATATAACTTTGATTAGTTTCTTTCATAATCGATTGTATCATTTCTTTCATGCTTTGTGACGGTATAATGAACAAAATTGATTCCATGAGCTTTAACCACCTTCCATATTAACATCAGTTTATTATTATATATTTTATCGTTTTAACGTTTACAAAAACTTGATGTTTATTCTTGTCCATATTCATATACTACTATCATAATTCTTTACTGTCAAATTTAATTTCTTTACTTCAAACATAATAAATTGTTTACAGAAGTATTTATTTATTATAATTTGATATATTTCTTTGATTCAAACATGATAATATGTTATTATATATTTATAATCAATAAAAAATAGGAGGTATTATTATGTCTCGTAAATTAGTTGACAATATTATAAATCAAACCAAAACACTGCTTTTTAATTTGAAAATCACACTTCACACGTGTCAAATGGATGATGTACTGTTTAAGGTGCCAATTTGGCAACGTTTATACTACAATATGCATTCTCTTGATCAATGGTTCATTAGTCCTGAATGCTATTGTGAACCATCGTTTCATGAATCTGGTCTAAATTCACTTGATGTCCCTAGTGAAAAGGTTTTGAGCCGAATGGAGTTGGAAACTTATTTTGATGAAATTGAAAATAAGATTATGGAGTATTTAAATCAATTGGATGATAATATGTTAGGTGAAAAACCGGAAAATTGCTCTTATACACGATTAGAACTAATATTAGGTCAGTATAGGCATCTAATGTATCAAGTAGGAATTATTAATACTGCTACTACCTTAAAAACAAACAAGCAGCCTAAGATAATTGGAATGATGGCAAACTTTCCAGATGAAGAGCATTACTATGAATGAAACTAATTGTGAAATACTCTTAATTATAGAACAAATTAAGCAGATTTATTAAAGTGCACTTAAAACAGAAAAATCTCTCAATAATTAAAATTGAATGATAATTATTGAGAGGCTTTTGGGTTTTAAGCGAAGAGAAGTGTTGCTCATGATTAAAAATTAATCATGAGCAACACTTATTTGATTTCTGATTTTTATATATTATCGTACTATATCCATTGTAGCATCTTTAATTTCTTTCTCCATGATTTCCCACGCCTTTTTTATATCTGGATTCTTATTCCATAAAGCAGGTGGTCCTAAGACTACAACATCTGTTCCAGCTTCATATAGGGGGCCATATACATCACCATTCATGGATCCATCTGCTTCAATTAGGAAATTTAATTTCATCTCTTCTCTCCATTTTACAAGAGTTCTAATTTTATCATACATCTGTACAATAACTTTTTGTCCTGCATATCCTGCATCAACAATCATTATCGTTACTTTATCAAGAAGTGGTAAGTAATAACGAATTGCTTCAAGTGAACTTGCGGGGTTCATTGCAATACCAGCTTTGCACCCCAATGATTTGATTTTATTCAGAGTTACAAAGGCATCACTTTCAACGCAGTCGGTGTGTACAGTAATATATTCTGCACCTGCATTTGCAAACATTTCAAGAAAATTTTGTGGATGCTTTACCATCAAATGTGCATCCATAGGCGTTTTGACCTTGTCTTTTATATAATTTAAAAAATCAGGTCCTATACCAAATGTCTTTACGTAATTTCCGTCTTTTACATCCATATGCAGAAAATCTGCATGCTCATCAATAAATTTAATTTGTTCCTCCATTTTAAACATATCACAACAACCTAAAGATGGCGCAATCATTAATTTTTTCATTTTTTATCTCTCCTCTAATATATTATTTTTAAAAATGAATTTAATATAAATTATCTTCATTTTTGTATTGTACACGAGAAATTTATTTACAGCCTTTTGTGATTTAAACATAATTATTTAAAAGACTTTTTCGATATGTTATTTACTCCTGAACTTATTTCTTCGATTGATTTTTGTCTAGTTTCAATACCAATAGTGGCAATAATAAAAGCTACAAAAATAAGAACTGTTCCAAGAACGATAAAAACCGCAATAGATCCATAATTAGTCATAAGCCATGCTACTCCAAATGGTGTGAAAATTGTTACAACTCTTCCAATGGCATTACATATTCCGGAACCCCTGAGACGAATTTCAGTGGGCCATAGTTCAGGAACATAAACTGCAGATGCAAAACACACATACATATAAAGAAAAACGATTAATGAAAACCCTAGTATAACAATCATTACTTCTGAGCGTTGAATTGAGTAAATATAACCTAAAACAGAAATTAAAAGTAACAGTATAACTCCCATCCACTTACGAGAAAATTTGTCTATTATTCGTGTTGTAATAAATACTCCTAGTGGAGCACCAAACATAATAAGGGTAGTCATAAGAATAGACTTGGTGATATTTATACCAGATGACACAAATATTGTTGGAATCCAAGTAGTAATACTATAAAGTGCTGTATTCATTCCTATAAGCACAAAACTTCCAAGAATTGTTCTTTTTAATAGAAAACCTTTAAATAAACTTGTAAAAGGTATCTTTTGTTTATCAGAAGATTCCTCAGAAGATTTTTCAACAGTTTGTCCATTTACTGGTGGTAGTTTGATTCCTTTTTCAAATTCTATTTGTTTTTCAATTTCAGAAAGTATTTTATCAGCTTTATCATTAAGTCCACATGAGGCATACCATCGTGGTGATTCGGGAACATTGTGTCTTGCAAACCATAGAGCCAATGCACAAAGTCCACAAATGAGGAACATTGCACGCCAACCATAATTAGGACCTAAAACTGGCATTACCAAAAGACCAATTAAAGTAGCTAATGGAGGTGCACAGTTACCGACTAATGATAATGTAGCGGACCATTTACCGCGATTCTTTGCAGAAATAAATTCGGTAAATGTAGCAAACCCAGCAACGATCTCAGCACCTAATCCAATACCTGCGAGTCCACGTAGTACAATAAGCATAGTCATATTAGTTACAAATGCTGATGCTATTGAAGCGAGACCAAATATAAGTAGGTTAATTTGGTAAGCAAATTTTCTTCCTAGATGATCACCAGAAAAACCTGCAAATAGAGAACCTAGGAAAAGCCCAGCCATGGTACAAGAAGTAAACATTGCATTTAAATAGTTATTTGACCAACCATTTTTTACCAATTGAGCTAAAACGATTCCACCTAAATAATTATCAACGCCGTCTATTAATAAACCCAATCCAATCAACCAGAAAATTTTATAATGCCATTTTGATGTAGGTAAACGATCAATTCTGGCACCAATAAGATTTTGTATGTCCATATAAATTCCTCCCTAAATTGTATTAAAAAAATATAGAAGTATAAATGTTATTAGTTTTTTTTAATAATCTCATTTATTAAAAAAAGTATACCTTTACAATAAGCACCTCTAGTATATAAAATAGTATATTTTTTGTTTAATGTCAATAATAAATGTTTGTTTTAAAAGAAAAATATTGTTTTTTAAGATTTGTTTATTGAATAATGTTAAAAGGAATAATTGCGCATATAATTGGGCTATTTCAGTTATTAATTCTGTATATAAACTTGTAAAGTAAGCATTAACTATTTAATTTACACGCTAATTTATGAATGATTACAAATGAATACATATTTTGAAACACTATAAAATGTGAGTTTCAATAAAAAAATGTCTGAAACAAATATTATTTTGTTGACAATTAATAAATTTGAATGTATCATGATATTTGTAAACTGTTTCAAAAATAATTTTTCTGAAACAAAATAATAAAAATAGGAATTAGTTAAGTTTAAGATACTGTAAATATTAACTTAGCTAATTGCAATATAATTTTAGGAGGAATTAGTTATGAAAGCATTAGCAAGGTATGGTAAAAAATTTGGGGGATACAGATTTATTGATGTTCCAGAACCAAAATGTGGAGATGAAGATATTATTGTAGAAATTAAAGCAGCAGCAATTTGTGGTGCAGATATGAAGCATTTCAAAGTTGAAAATGGATCAGATGAATTTAATTCAATCCGTGGACATGAGTTTGCAGGAGACATTGTTAAAGTGGGGAAAGATGTTAAGGATTGGAAGGTTGGCCAAAGAATAGTTTCTGATAATACTGGTCATGTATGTGGGACCTGTCCATCTTGTGAATCAGGAGATTTTATTACATGTCCTGAAAAAGTTAATTTAGGATTAGACAATAATAGATGGGGTGGAGGTTTTACTAAATATTGTGTAATTCCTGGAGAAATTTTAAGAATACACAAACATGCTATTTGGGAAATTCCAGAGAACATTAAATATGAAGAAGCAGCAGTACTTGATCCAATATGTAATGCATATAAAGCTATAGCTCAAAGATCTAAACTTCTTCCTGGACAAGATGTAGTTGTGTTTGGTACTGGTCCATTAGGATTATTTTCAGTGCAAATTGCTAAAATTATGGGAGCAGTTAACATTGTTGTTGTTGGATTAGAAGATGATACTAAAGTCCGTTTTGGAGTTGCAAAAGAATTAGGTGCTACTCATGTAGTAAATGGATCTACAGAAGATGTTGTTAAAAGATGTAGAGAAATTTGTGGTAGAGACAATCTTGGTTTAGTTGTTGAATGTTCAGGTGCTAACATTGCATTAAAACAAGCTATTGAGATGCTTAGACCAAATGGTGAAGTTGTCCGTGTAGGAATGGGATTCAAACCAATGGAATTTTCAATAAATGATATTACAGTAAATGCAATTAGCATTATTGGTCATATGGGATATGATACAACATCTTGGAGAAATGCGATTCGCCTTTTAGAAAGTGGTCAAATTAAAGTTCAACCATTAATTACTCATAGAATCGGTCTTTCTGAATGGGAAAAAGGTTTTGAAGCAATGGCAAATAAGGATGCAATAAAAGTTATAATGCACTATGACTGCGATTAATAAAATAATTACAGCAATAATTTATTATATAGAAAATACCACCGGTTAGACCGGTGGGACTTACTAAATTTCTGAAATAAAGAGAAATTAATACTTTAATCTTATAAAATCTGATTTGTTTTACTATAAAAGTTTTTTTAGATACTCATATTTTAGGGAAATTAACTTACTTAATACATTATGAACAATAAATAATAGAAACTCATAAAAAAGATATCGTTACTAATGTTGTGGTTTATCAAAATAGTAAATTCATAACTAATCATTTGTAAAGTAATTATGTTTGGAGGATTTTATATTATGAATAGTAAAGTGGCAAAACCAAATTGTGGTGCAAGGCTTGATCGTCTCCCTAGTTCTTCTTGGCACTGGCAAATGTTTTCTTTAGTTGGATTAGGATTATTGTTTGGAGGAATGATTAATAGTGTTGGGGGGATAATTCTAGCACAGTTAAAAGTTCTTGGGTGGACAGATAATTCTACAAGTGCTATATTTTCTTCTTTGACAACTGCTGGTATGTTTTTGGGATCAATTTTAGGCGGAATTATTGGTGATAAGTTTGGACGTAGAAATGGATATAGGATATGCATGATACTATATATTATTCCAATGATTGCTGCAGCTTGTGCACCAAGTATGACATTTATTATAGTATGTCGTTTCTTAATGGGCTTTGGTCTTGGTGCATTACTTGTAACATTATTTGCAGGATTTACGGAGTATGTACCAGGGGATAGCCGTGGTACATGGTCTGGAAGAAACTCATTTCTTGGAAACTGGGCGTATCCAATTTCATCATTGATTTCAATGGTTATTACACCTCTTGTTGCGCCAGATATGAGTTGGAGATTAATGTTTGCAATTCCAGCTATACTTTCAATTATCCTTTTCTTTTTTGTAAATGCAAAATTCCCAGAATCTCCACGTTGGTTAGAGTCACAAGGCAGATATGAAGAAGCAGAAAAATTAATGTCAGCAATTGAAGCAGAAGTGGAACGTAAGACAGGTCAAAAATTAGCTCCTGTTGAAGAGATACCTGCGGAAAAGGCAAAGGAAAAAGTTATTCCATATTCTCATTTATTTAAAGGGGAATTATTAAAAAGAGTTATTCTTGGTGCGTTTGTATTAATTGCAATGAATGTTATTCAATATACATTGATTAATTGGTTACCTACAATTTTTCTTCAACAAGGTGTTGATATTAAAAAGTCTGTACTTATGAATACAATGAGTATGTTTGGAGCCCCACTTGGTGTATTTATTGCAGCAATTGTAATGGATAAAGTTCCACGTAAAGTAATGGGTATTGGATTATTAGTATGTATGGCGGTACTTGGATATATTTATTCTTTACAAACTGATATGACTATAATTAGTATTATTGGATTTTTCTTAATTACGATTGTTTATATGTACGTTTGTTATGCATCGGCTGTATATGTTCCTGAAATTTGGCCTACTGAAGCAAAATTACGTGGTTCAGGTCTTGCTAACTCAATTGGACGTATTAGTGGTATTTTAACACCATATGCTGTAGCAGCATTATTAACAAGTGCTGGAGTAAAAGGAGTATTTACTCTATTAGGTGCAGTAGCTATTATTGCAGCATTAGCAATAGGATTTTTAGGTATTGACAGTAGAAAAGCTTCAGTTGAAGAAATAGGTTCTATTGCAGAATAATAAATATGTTGTAATGGGTTTGTTCTAATATACGACAAACCATCCATCAAAATGTGACAGAAAGGATTTGAGATAAGTGAAAAATACAGAAGCAATTTTAGTTGTCCCTGGAACAATGGAGATAAAAGAAGCTCCAATGCCTGTTCCAAAAGAAGATGAAGTATTAATTAAAGTAGAGTATGTGGGAATCTGTGGATCAGATGTGCATGGATTTGAATCTGGACCATTTATACCACCATCAGACCCAAATCAAAAGATTGGATTAGGACATGAGTGTGCTGGTGAAGTTGTAGGAATTGGTACTAAAGTAACTAAGTTCAAAGTAGGAGATAAAGTTTGTATTGAGCCTGGAGTTCCTTGTGGGAAATGTCGTTTTTGCTTAGAAGGTAAATATAATATTTGCCCGGATGTAGATTTTATGGCGACTCAGCCTAATTATAGAGGTGCTTTGACAAATTATTTATGCCATCCTGAAAGTTTTGTATATAAGCTTCCTGATAATATGTCAACAATGGAAGGGGCATTGGTTGAACCAACAGCAGTTGGTATGCATGCAGCAATGGAGGCAGGTGCAAAGTTAGGTAAAAAAATTATCATTCTTGGTGCAGGCTGCATTGGTCTAATGACTTTACAAGCTTGTAAAGCTATGGGTGCGACAGAAATTGTAGTAGTAGATGTTTTACCTAAAAGATTAGAACTAGCAAAGAAACTTGGGGCAATGGAGGTTGTTAATGGACTAGAAGAAGATACAGTTGCAAGGTGCAAAGAGATTCTTGGTGATTTAGGAGCAGATATTGTATTTGAAACAGCCGGATCACAAATAACAGCAAAACAAGCACCACTTTTAGTAGTACGTGGTGGGAAAATAATGATTGTAGGTACTATTCCAGGTGAAACTCCAATTAATTTCTTGAAAATTAATAGAGAAGTAACAATTCAGACTGTGTTCCGCTATGCAAATCGTTATCCAACTACTATAGAAGCAATTTCATCGGGTGGTATTGATGTAATATCAATGGTTACTCACATTTACGACTATAAAGAGGTGCAACGGGCATTTGATGAATCTGTTAATTGTAAACAAGATATTATCAAAGGTGTTATAAAAATAAATAATTAGAAAAAAATTAAAGAATGAAAAGGAGAATAAAATTATGTTAGCAGATATTAAATATTGGGAAAATAAAGCAAAAGAAGGTGGCTATGCAATTCCACATTTCAATGTATGGAATGCAGAGATGCTTATGGGGGCTATAGATGCGGCCGAAGAAGCAAAGGCTCCAATTATTATATCTTTTGGGACAGGCTTTGTAGGAAATACATCTTTTGAAGATTTCTCTGAAATGATGGTTTCTATGGCGAAAAAAGCAACAGTACCAGTTATTACTCACTGGGATCATGGACGTAGTATGGAAATTGTACAAAATGCATATAATCATGGAATGAATTCTGTTATGAGAGATGCATCTGCATGTGATTTTGAAGAAAATATAAGGTTAACAAAAGAAGTTGTAGATTACTTCCACCCACTTGGAATTCCAGTTGAAGCAGAATTGGGTCATGTTGGAAATGAAACTGTATATGAAGAAGCTCTTGCTTCATATAAATATACAGATCCTAGTCAAGCTGCTGAATTTGTAGAAAGAACTGGTTGTGATTCTCTAGCAGTTGCAATTGGAAACCAACATGGAGTATATACTTCAGAACCTAAATTAAACTTTGAAGTAGTAGAGAAAGTTAGAGATGCAGTTTCTGTTCCTTTAGTATTGCATGGTGCTTCAGGTATTGGTGATGAAGATATTAGAAAAGCAATTTCCCTTGGTATTACAAAAATTAACATTCATACTGAACTTTGTCAGGCTGCAATGGAAGCTGTTGTTGCAAATCAAAATGAACCATTTTTACAATTAGAAAGAGCAGTTCGTGCAGCAGTTAAGCAAAGAGCATTAGAAAAAATTAAATTATTTGGAACTGATGGAAAGGCGGAGTAAAATTGAGCGAAAAATTGGATGTCATATGTATTGGAGCTGCAATTGTAGATATTCCACTACAGCCTGTTAGTAAAAACATATTTGATATAGAATCTTATCCATTAAATAAGATATCCATGACTATTGGTGGAGATGCCATTAATGAAGCAACAATTATATCTCGTTTAGGTCACAAAGTAGCACTAATGAGTAGAATTGGTAAAGATGCAGTAGGAAACTTTATTTTAGAAGCATGTGAAAAAGACAATATTGATGTAAAGAGTATGCATATTGATGAAAATATTGATACTTCAATCAATGTAGGATTAGTAACAGAAGATGGAGAAAGAACCTTTGTTACCAATAGAAATGGAAGCTTGTGGAAAATGACTATTGAAGATGTAGATTTCGATAGGTTTAAAGATGCTCGTTTATTATCTTTAGCAAGTATTTTTAATAATCCATTGTTAGATGGTACAGCTTTAGTAAAAATATTTCAAGAAGCAAAGAGAAATAATATGATTATCTGTGCAGATATGATTAAAGCTAGGTTATGTGAGACTTTAGAGGATATTGGAGAAGCACTTAGTTATGTAGATTATTTCTTCCCTAATTATGATGAAGCATCTATAATAACTGGAAAAACAGATATTAACGAAATAGCAGATATTTTCTTAGGATGTGGAGTAAAAAATGTTGTTATAAAAACAGGTAAAAAAGGCTGTTATATTAAAAATAATAAACAGACCTTAGAGATTCCTGCCTGTAAAAATATTAAAGCCATTGACACAATTGGAGCTGGAGATAATTTTGCTTCTGGATTTATTACAGGTATACTGGATGGAAAGACATTAAAAGAATGTGCAGAATTTGCAAATGTTACTGCAGCTATTTCAGTACAGAGTGTAGGTGCTACTACAGGAGTACAAAATAGAGAGCAGGTAGAAAAGCTTTGGCAGTATACCAAAAGGAAAAATAGTATTAATCATACTAAATAAATTACAGTTTGAAAGGCAGGTTGATTATAAAAATGAATACAATGAAATTAGGAAAGACTGGAATAGACATTTCGAGAATGGGACTTGGAACATGGTCAATTGGAGGAGGGCCAGCATGGGGCGGAGATAAAGATCTCCAAACTTCTATTAACACAATACGTGAGTGTCCTAAATTAGGAGTTAATTTAGTAGATACAGCTCCAGGTTACAATTTTGGAAATAGTGAAGTGATTTTAGGTAAAGCACTTCAAGGGATTAAGCGTGAAGATTTTGTTATAATTACAAAATGCGGTATTGTATGGACTAGAGAAGGAAGTTTATTTAATAAAGTTGGAGATACGCAGTTATATAAAAATTTATCTAAAGAATCAATTCGTGAAGAAATAGAGTTAAGCTTAGAGCGTATGGGAATTGATTATGTTGATGTTTATATGACTCACTGGCAATCTGTAGAACCATACTTTACACCAATTTCTGAAACAATGGAAGTTTTAAATGAGCTAAAAGCAGAAGGAAAAATAAAAGCAATTGGCGCTGCGAATGCTACAATAGAGCATATCAAAGAATATTTAAAATACGGTGAGTTAGATATTGTACAAGCAAAATATAGTATACTTGATCGTGAAATTGAAAAGGAGTTAATTCCTATTTGTAAAGAAAATAATATCACAATTCAAGCATATTCACCGCTAGAACAAGGCTTATTAAGTGGATGCTTACCAAGAGATTATGTTCCAGTAGGTGCTCAATGTAACAAAAAATGGTTTCAATCTGAAAATATGCAAAAGGCAATGGATATGATGGATGCATGGAAACAACTTTGCGAGAAATACAATTGTACAATTGCAAATTTAGCACTGGCATGGATATTAGCTCAAGGTGATTTTGTTAATTTATTAAGTGGAGCAAATACAGTAGAGCAAATTAAGGAAAATGTAAAATCAATTGAGATCCAATTATCTAAAGAAGATATACAAAAGATGCGTGATATGGCTGAAGCTATTGATAAGTAATGGAAACAACGTTCCTAATTAACTAATTATATAAATACACGGACTTAGTAGTTGTCTTTATTAAATATTCATATACTACTAAGTTCGTGTTTTTTTATATAAAATATGTTAAATAAGGGCATTAAATTTGTAATTCAAACAAAATAAGTCTATTTCACAAAAAAAAACTTTCAAAAATCTTTGTTTGTGTGATATAATATAAAATAAAAGTATTATGTAGATTTATAATACTTAAATTGTTAGGATTAAGATGGAAAGGAAGTTATTATGAGAGCTAAAGAAAGACTAGATATTATTAAGCAGCTAGTAACAAATAATAAAAAAGTTCTTGTTTCAGAATTAAGTGATAAGCTTGATGTCACTGAAGAAACAATTCGCAGAGATTTGGAAAGATTAGAATCAGAAGGGATAGTAACGCGTACATATGGTGGAGCAGTACTAAACACAAAAGGTTCTTTTGATGGTATAAACTTTTATAATAGAGCTACTATTAATTTGGAAGAAAAACAAAAGATTGCTATTAAGGCAATGGAGTTACTAAAAGATAAAACTACTATAGCAGCGGATTCAAGTTCAACTGTAATTGAAACTTTGAAATTAATAAGAGATAGGAAGGATGTTGTATTACTGACAAATTCTACGGAGGTTCTACGAGAATTCACTCAATCGGAATTAACAATAGTTTCAACTGGCGGAATATTCAATAAGGATTCATTATCATTACAGGGTAGTATGGCTAAAGATATGATAAAAAGGTATAATGTTGACATTTTATTAATGAGTTGTAAAGGACTAGATAAGGAAAAAGGTGCCCTAGACTCTAATGAAGTGGAAGTTGAATTTAAAAAAGTTTTGGTTAAACAAGCATCAGAAGTTGCGCTTTTAGTAGACCATACAAAGTTTGATCGAAGTGCATTTATGCAACTTGTAGATTTTAAAAATATTGATTATATCGTTACTGACAGATGTCCAGATGATATATGGATGAATTTTTTTGAAGAAAATGAAATTCAAGTGATTTATTAATGAAGACTATATAATCATAATGGAATTTTACAATAAAATGTATCATTATTAAAGGACATTATAAAAAATGTTATTTTAATTTAACTAAGATGATTGCTTTAATGAAAAAATTATTATTTATATGCTTACTCTTTTTGAGATTATCCTTTAAATAAGTGTCAGATTACTATGAGTATTTATTTCTAATTTCAAAAAGGCGGCAAAATGATTGTACTTTAACCACGTTTTTTTATATCAACATAGAATTTAAGTTTATTTATAGTTCAGTAGATAGTTAAATGCGTATGAAAAATCCACGTTCTTATCTATATCAATTGAATGGAAGCAAGATAATAGTGAATTTAGCTGTTCATTTATTTTTGAGAACACAATTTAATTATAATTTTATCATATAGCTTATAGTGTATTTGCACCTTTGTATAATGAAATCTTTGATTATATAATATTAAGTATGGTTATTGCTAAATAGATAAAACAATATCCATTTTTATTAGTATAATCGAATAATTCGCATAACAATCAAACTTTGTACTGAATTTACTTTGAAGGATATCATCATTCTGCCCTTCTTCTGACCATCAGTAAAATATAACATATAAGGATATAATATTTTTTATCTAATGTTTGATTTATTTCCAATAAAAAATAGGTATAATAAAATACGTTAAGTTATAATTTAATGAAACTCTTCAATACACGCCTCGCATTGAAACTAGTGTCCAACATAAGGTGTGTTTTGTAATGCTTGTAGTTAGATATTTTGATGAAAAAATCTAGTCTGTTCTCATGAAATCTAAAAATTATATCAAACTTTTAGATAATAGCGGCTTAGTATATAATTCAATTACAAAACTAAAATATATTAATATAATAAAATGGTGAATTACAATAATATGGAAAAGATAAAGTGATTAAATTAAAATATAAATTTTTTATTTGAATATGAAGAAGGTGAGCGCTAAAATCACTGATATAGAATCACTGGAGATATTGAAAATTTGTGAAACTGTTGATGTAGAATGTAAAGAAGGAGAAAATAAAATTCCTAATTCTTTGTGGAAAAGTTATTCTGCTATGGCGAATATAAATGGTGGAATAATAATTTTGGGAATAAAGGAGAATAAAGGAAAGGGTACATTCGAAGTTCAAGGCGTTAAGAATGTTGATAAAAGGATACAGGATTTTTGGAATACTATAAATGGAAGCACAAAGTTAACTGAAATTCTTGAAGGAATGAATGTTTTAATTATAAATGTGCCTAGAGCTAATTATAGAGAACGACCAATATATTTAAATGAAAATCAATACAAAGGAACCTATAAGCGTAATGCAGAGGGAGATTATCGTTTTGGAAATCCAGATCATCCTTGGAATGCATTTGATATTAAAGAATTTATTGAATTAACAAAGATGAGGTATTAATACTTGCAACAACATATTTAGAAGGTAGTGTAAATAATGCTCGTATTCAATTAGTGATGGATAAGCATTATGATATAGCTGGAATATTACATGCTCTATAGTTAATTGATATAATATTTTATCAGAAGGAAGGATTTAGTTTATAATTAATTATCATATAGAGACGTATGTATTTAAAGTTATTTTTAGAACGGAAGGATAAAATATTATGGAGATTATTTTTACAATAGTTGGACAAGTGAGCATCATGTATATATTGATGGCAATTGGCTTTATAGTCTACCGCAAAAAATTAATTAATGAAGATGGAGCCAAACAAATATCTAATCTTTTAGTTTGGGTTATTAATCCGATGATTATGTTAACGCGGTATCAAATGGAATTTTCTATAGATAAGTTAAAGGAGCTAGGAATTTCTTTTTTTATTTCGTTATGTGCAATGTTAATAGGCTTTTTTGTGGGTAAAATTGTCTTTAAGAAAGATCAGAGAATAGATAAATTTGCAATCGGATTTGCAAATGCGGGATTTATTGGAATCCCACTAGTTACTAGCATAATGGGGATAGAAAAGGTGTTTTTTTTATCAGCATACCTAGTTTGTTTTAATATACTGAGTTACACTTATGGAATATATACAGTATCAAATAATAAAAGCTTAATTACCTTAAAAAGTGTTTTATTTAATCCTGGAATAATAGCTGTGGCATTTGGATTGCTTGTTTTTATTTCACCCGTAAAGCTGCCAAAGCTTTTTTATGATGCGTTTAACTTAGTTGGACAAACCAATACGCCTATTGCTATGATTTTACTTGGTACGTATATTGCTAAGTCAAAACTAATTACATTATTTAATGATAAGCATGCTTACTTTGTAGCATTTATAAAACTTATCGTTATTCCAGTTATAATAATGATATTATTTAAATTTTTACCACCGTATTTAATAGAAATAAAAAAAGTTGTATTAATAGCTATGGCTACGCCAGTAGGTCTAACAGTACCAATGTTTTCTCAGATGTATGGAGGAGATTATGAGTATGGAGCTAAATTGGTTGGCCTAAGCACATTGCTATCACTGATTACTATACCAATAATTTTGTATCTGGCAAATGCTATTTGGTAAGCGGCTAGCTTATATAACGTAATAGTTAATTATAGTCATTCTTATCATGCTATTAGTCAAGTTTGTATATGAATGTGGCTTGGATGAATCAAACACTATGGAATCACCAGGAGTTAGGATATAAGTTATATTATCCACATTTAAAGATAACTCACCATCATAAACTATTATATATTCTTGAGTCTTTTCGCCATGAGAATTGGATTCATATGTGCTATTGCCATCTAGTTCTACAGTAAAAAGTTCAAAATTCCTATTTGAATTGCTTGCAAAATAGCAATAAACTCTATATTTATTATCAGGAGATTCTTGGTGCTTAGAATCTTCTTTTTTTATTAAAATATCATTTTTTATTGGCTCATCAATAAGGGATGTATATGGAACCCTAAGTCCACCAGCAATTTTCCATATTGTATTAATAGTCGGATTAGATTCACCACGTTCGATTTGTCCTAGCATTACTTTACTGACGCCACAAATATCAGAAAGTTTACTTAAACTTAATTGTCTTTCGTTTCTTAATCTTTTTAAATTCCCAGCAATAATATTATTTAAATTCATATTTTCACTCCTTGACAAATATAAAGTACAAATGTAAGATATAGCGTAATATAAAGTATAACGTACAATACATATAATATATATTACGTTTTTATACAAAAAGTATCAAGGGGGCATTTTATGGAATTGGGGAAAATACCAAATGATTCTTTAGAAATAAAGAATAAAAACAATTCGTATTATTTTATTCAGGGAGTGAAAGACTGTATTCCAACTATATTTGGGTACATAAGTTTAGGGCTTGCATGTGGAATTTTGAGTAAATCTTGTGGTTTGACAGTTTGGGAAGCAATGGGAATGAGTGCTTTTATATATGGAGGATCATCTCAATTTATAGCTTCAAGCATGATTTTATCATCTTCACCAATACCTAGTATAATATTTACCATTTTCTTTGTTAACTTTAGACATTTGTTTATGAGTGCATCAGTAGCTCCATATTTCAAAGAGAATTCAGTCTCAAAAAACTTTTTTATAGGATTGCTTTTGACAGATGAAACTTTTGTAGTTGCATCAGCAGAGGGATTGAAGAATAAGAAAATTAATAATTTATGGATTACAGGTTTAAACATTACTGCATATATAAATTGGATTCTTGCAACAGGAATTGGCGTTCTTATTGGCGGTTTTATTCCAGATTATAAGACTTTAGGGTTAGACTTTGCATTAACAGCCATGTTTATAGGATTGCTAATTTCATCTGTAAAAGGAAATATAAAGATAAGAAAAGCTTTAATAATTATTATTGTATCTTCAATAGTGTTAATAGTAAGTGCAATATATGTATCTACTAGTATTGGCGTTATTATATCAGCAATTGCTGGTGCTTTAATTGGGGTGGTGATTAAAGAATGAATTCTTATGTATGGAGTGTTATCATAGGTGGTTGTATTGTAACTATGTTGCCGAGAGTTTTACCAATAACTATATTATCAAAGATAAAATTAAATAAGAAAGTGGAAGAGTTTTTGACATATATACCTATATCTATACTAGCTTCATTAATAGTGGCAGAACTTTTTATTACCGATAATAAATTTTTACTTCAAGGAAAATCTCCAGAATTGCTTGCTACAATACCAACAATACTGATTGCTCTTAAGAAAAATAATTTATTATTAACAGTATTAACAGGAGTTATTTCAATAGCAATTTTAAGATTAATATTTTAATTTGTAAAAACTTGAATTAACTTGATGATAATCTAAGCGTATTATTTTCTATAAATAAATTATAGAGCAATAATGGATTTTATTATATGGTGAAGGAACAAATATAATGATGTATAAAATTAAAATGACAGAGAGAACTAAGATTTGTTTAAAGAATAGTGTATTATTTTCTGTTCTGATCAGTATTTTGGCGCAAATATATATTTATCCATTTAATAGTAGGTTTGTTTTGGGAGTTGGAGTCATTGTAATTGGGCTTATATTTTCTATATCGGAAAATATATATCCTGTTTTAATCGGAATAATCACAGGAACTATAACTGCCTCTATTCGTAGCATTGGATTATTAATGTCATCTTCTAACTATTCAAATGATATTATAATGCAGTTTATGCCGGCAGCTATTTTTTATATTATTTATGGTATTTTAGGAACTATATTTCCACTAACTAGGAGAAATAAGTCTATAATACATTTATACTTGTCATTAATAAGCTTTGATATAATATGCAACACAGCAGAAATACTTGTTAGAAATATGTTTTCTATATCAACTATAAAAGTTATTATAGTAACAGCACTTGTTAGAGCATTTATACAATGTTCAGCTTTTTTAATATATAAATATCAAAAATTATATATTAAGACACTAGAGCATCAAAAACGTTATGCTGAATTAAATTTAATGGTGTCAAAAATATATGCGGAGGCTTTTTATTTACAAAAATCAACAAATGATTTAAATACTATAATGAGGGAAGCTTACAATTTGTATGAAATGAATAAGGATAAAGAAGAATTTTCAGTTAAGGCGTTATCACTTGCACAAAATGCTCATGAAATCCGTAAAAATAATGACCGGGTTCTTAGAGGAATCAATCAATTAGTACAAAATGTTGAGAAGGCGGAGTACATGTCTATGTCAGAGATTTTCTGCATAATATCTGATAATACAAAAAGACAAATAGATAATGTAAATTCTAATATATTTATAAAATTCAAGCTAGAAGAAGATTATTCGATAAAAAGATATTATGATATATTTGCTATTCTAAATAATTTAATTATTAACGCAATTGAGGCATGCAGTGGCGATAATATGATAAATGTGATTGGGGAAATTTCGCAAAAAGAATTACTACTTGATGTTTCAGATAATGGGACAGGTATTGATAAAGATGTACTTCCGTATATATTTAATATAGGATTTTCAACAAAATTCAATGAGGAGACAGGGGCGATGTCTACGGGGATTGGGTTATGTCATGTAAAAAATCTCTTAGAGAATTTGGGAGGAAGTATAGAAGTTGAAAGTGATATTGATAGGGGCACTAAGTTTTTAGTGAAAATACCGTTATCTAGTATATAAATTATTTTCATAATAAGGGGGCTATTTATGGAAACAACGTTTGTTATTATTGATGATGATATGGCAGTATGTAAAATATTGGAGCAAGCAATTAAAAAAAATAACTTCGGAAAAGTATTATCCATTTTAACGACAGGTAAAGGTGCCAAAGATCAAATAATAAAATTAAAACCTGATATCGTATTAATTGATTTACTGCTACCAGAAGTAGATGGAATTGAAATTGTGAAAAGGACATTTAGCAGTGGATATACTGGTAAGATTATAATGTTATCTCAGGTTGAAGAAGGAAAAATGATTTCGAATGCTTACAAAAGCGGAATACTTTTTTATATTAACAAGCCAATTAATATGATTGAAACAATTAGCATTATTAATAATGCTAAAAAACAGATTGAATTAGAAAAATCTATATCAATGATTAAAAGTGTAGTTTTTGAGGGAAATACTGAGAAAGATAAAAAAGTTGAGAATGAAGCGGAAATTTATTCTCAAGAAGAAAAGCTATTGCGTATATTTTCTGATATTAACATTATTGGCACTACAGGAATAGAAGAATTAAAACTCGTAATACTGAATATCATTAATAAAAAGAAAATGAATCCATCTAAACCTTATCAACTAAAAGAGGTTTATATGGATGTGGCACTAGTTCTATATGGAGATTCATTAGCAACTATTAATTGCAGATCTATGGAGCAACGCATAAGAAGAACTATTATGAAGGCTATGGATTCAATAGCTAGTTTGGGAAGTGAAGATAGCGATAATAGCATATATAGGGAATATTCAGCATCACTTTTTGAGATAAAGCAGGTTAAACAGGAAATCAAGCATTTAAAAAATCCAATATACAGTCAAGGAAAAATAAATACAAAAAAATTCATTGAGGGTATATTAATAAAAATTCTAGGTTAACGCATATACAAACTACAGAAAACTACAAAAAACACAGTATGTTAAAAGTCATTGACTAGGGAAATGGAAAAATATATAATTTAATCAAGATTTAAAAAAGCAATGGAGCTTTGGTATATATGCCAGGGCTCCTTTTTGTATTTCAAAATTTACAGAGTCGAAATTACTATTGAAATAGAAATATTAGATAAACAGAATCATTGAAAAAATTAATAAAGAAAAAGTTGATTAATTTCTATTGAGTTAATATTGTGCCAAAATAGGGGGAGAATAAATGATTAAATTAGAGAATATAGTCAAGAACTTTGGAGATATACATGTTTTGAAAAATGTGAATTTAAATATAAATGAAGGTGAAAAGCTTGTTGTAATAGGGCCAAGCGGATCAGGAAAATCTACTTTAATTAGATGTATGAATTATCTTGAGGAGCCGACCTCGGGGAAGGTAATCATAGATGAATATGATTTAAGTCTGAAAAAAGATTTGGCTAGAGTTAGACAATCTACTGCAATGGTTTTTCAACAGTTTAACTTATATCCGCATATGACAGTGCTTGAGAATCTTATTTTAGCACCAATAAAACTCCAAAAGGTAAGTAAAAAAGAAGCAGAGGAATCTGGATTGAAGTATTTAGAAAAAGTGGGATTAAAGGAAAAGGCCGATGCTTACCCTAATCAATTATCAGGAGGACAACAGCAAAGGGTAGCGATAGCAAGAGCACTTAATATGCATCCTAAAATAATGTTATTTGACGAACCAACATCGGCGTTAGATCCTGAAATGATACAAGAGGTATTGGATGTGTTAATAGGATTATCTAAGGAAAATATAACAATGGTTGTAGTAACTCATGAAATGGGTTTTGCAAAGCAAGTTGCGGATAGAATTGTATTCATGGATGGAGGACAGATTATTGAAGAGGCTCATCCAGAAGAATTTTTTTCAAATCCTAAGAATGATAGGGCCAAAGCGTTCTTAAATAAAATTATAAGATAAGAAACATAATTCACAGTGTATAACGCATAATTAATGAAAACTTCTATGAAGTTTTAAAAAAATTTAAATAGGGGGATAAATATATGAAATTGAGAAAATTATTTTTAGCGGTAGGATTAGGTGTATGTATGATGATGGCTGGATGTAGCTCATCAACACCAACAAATACAGGAGGAAATACTGCGGAAGCAAAAGAAATACAAGCAATAAAAGATAGAGGCGTATTAAAGGTTGGGGTAAAAGTTGATGTACCTAAATATGGTTACAAAAATCCACAGACAGGTGAAATGGAAGGTTTAGAAATTGATTTATCAAAAGCAATAGCGAAAAAAATATTAGGAGATGAAAGTAAAGTTGAATTTCAAGGGGTTACAGCTAAAACAAGAGGACCACTTCTTGATAATGGAGAAATAGATATGGTTGCTGCTACATTTACTATAACTGATGAAAGAAAAAAGAGTTATAATTTTTCAGATCCATATATAAAGGATGGAGTTGGATTACTTGTTAAGAAAAGCCTTGGTGCGTCTTCACTTAAAGATTTAGATGGAAAGACTATTGGAGTTGCTCAAAGTGCTACAACTAAAACTGCGCTTCAAAAAGAAGCAGAAAAGGAAGGAATAACTCTTAAGTTTTCTGAGCTTGGTGGATATCCTGAACTTAAGGCAGCATTAGATTCAGGCAGAATAGATTGTTTTGCAGTTGATGCATCTATTTTGAATGGTTATGTTGATGATTCAACAGTAATATTAAATGATAGATATGATCCTCAAGAATATGGTATTGCAACTAAAAAAGATAATACTGAACTTGCGAAGGAAGTAAATGAAGTTATAAATGATATGAAGAGTTCAGGTGAACTAGATAAATTAATTGCAAAGTGGGATATTAAGTAATGAACGGACCTTTTGCAATATTTAAGTGGGAAGCACTTTTTAAAGATTTTAATATATTTCTTGAGGGATTCTTAAAAACACTTGAAGTATCAATACTAGGGCTTATACTTGCCTTAATGCTTGGAATTATTTTTGGAGTACTTTCTACAAGCAAAACAAAAATTTTTAAGGTAATAAATAGAATATATGTGGAGGTGATTCAGAATACACCTCTTGTAATTCAGGTATTCTTTCTATTTAATGGATTACCATATATAAAGGTGGTATTACCGGTGTTTTTAATTGGAATACTTGGAGTCGGTGTATACCATGGAGCATATATATCAGAAGTTGTGAGAACTGGTATAACATCAATACCAAAAGGACAATTTGAGGCTGCAAAATCTCAAGGATTTTCTCATACTCAAACTATGAGGTATATAATATTACCTCAAACTGTAAAGATTATAATACCACCACTTGCGAATCAACTGGTAAATCTAATAAAGAATACTTCAGTATTAGCTATGATTGCAGGTGGAGATCTAATGTATACAGCTGACTCTTGGTCAAGTGCCAATATGTACTATGGACCAGCGTATGTTATAACTGGAGCATTATATTTTATAATGTGTTATCCATTAGCAATGATTTCAAGAAAGCTTGAACTTAGAGAGAAAAAGAAAGCATTAGTTGATATTGAAGATTCTATAACAGAACAATCCGTTGCAACAGAGGGAGGGCTATAATAATGTCAAGTGTATTTAATCAAGCAAATATGATGTTTCTTTTACAAGGAATGAAATTAACCCTAATTATAGCCATTATATCAATTGTATTGAGTATGTTTTTTGGAATAATTCTTGCCATATCAAGAAATTTCTCTAAGGGAATTATGGGGAGAATTGCAACAATATATATAGAGACATTTAGAAATACACCTAATTTACTATGGATATTATCTATTAGGTTTTTGGTTCCAATAAAACCGATGTATTCAGGAATCTTATCTTTTACTTTATTTACTTCGGCGGTTATGGCGGAAATATTTAGAGGAGGAATGAATTCTGTAAGTAGAGGTCAATATGAGGCAGCATATTCTCAAGGGTTTACGAAGTTTCAAACATTACGATATATAATACTACCTCAAAGCTTTAGGCGCTGCATTCCAACAGTTCTATCCCAATCAATTACTGTAATAAAAGATACATCTTTTCTATGGGCCGTTGGGATAGAAGAATTTACAGGAAAAGGTATGATTCTTATGGGAAGTTTTGTTTCATCATCCCAGATATTTTTATTGTTTGGAGCTATAGCTGCAACATATTTCATAATAAATTTTACAATATCGTGTTGCGTTAGAACAATTAAAACAGAGTACTAGGTATAACCTAATTAATAGATTTGCAGATGTCTAACTTTAAATCTAGATTTATGATTTCTAGTGAAGATATGAACTTAAAACTTTAGAAAATTTGTAAGTGTTTTTTCTGATAAGTCAAAACCTTAAAATGAATAGAGATATAATTTTAGAGAATAATTTAAATTAGTCATTTAAATTATTCTCTTCTATTATTTGTATGCAAATAATGAAAACTATACTAAATAAATTAGTGCTTAGTATACATTTTTGTTATTAGGAATTTTATGCTAGAATTAGAAATAACTAAAATAAGATTTGATAATAAATTAAAGGTATTTTACAGATTATATTTAATTAACGATGAAGCAATAATTTTAAGGAGGATGTATATGCCTAAAATCATGATAATAGAAGATAATGAGAATATAAAAAAAGAGCTTGTAGAGTTTTTAAAAAGATATGGTTATGAAGCTTATGCACCAGCTAATTTTGAAAATATAGTAAAAGTAGCACTAAAGGATGAACCGGATTTAATTCTGTTAGATATAAATCTTCCATATTATGATGGTTATTATATTTGTAAGGAAATAAGGAAAGAAAAGAATATACCTATAATAATAGTAACTAGCAGAGATAGCGAGATGGATGAGATTATGAGTATGAATCTTGGAGCGGATGATTTTATAACAAAGCCATATAATACGCAAATACTTCTTGCAAGGATAACTGCTGTATTAAGAAGAACTCTAGGGAACAATTCGATTTCTGAGATAGTTGAACACAATGGTTTAAAGTTAAATGTCTCTAATGGAAGCGTGATATTTGGAGATGAAAAGATTGATCTTACTAAGAATGAATTTAGGATATTACTTTGCCTTATGAAAAATAAAGAGTGCATAGTTAGCAGAGAAGATCTAATGGATTATTTATGGAATTCAGATCTTTATATTGACGATAATACTTTGTCGGTGAATGTTACTAGATTAAGAAAAAAACTTCAGGAAATTGGATTTAAAGATGGAATAGAGACTAAGAGAGGAATTGGTTATATATTACTATGAATATAAAGGAATATTCTATTTCAAAGTTGCCATACATAATAATTAATCTAATAATATACTCTTTATTTGCAGCTATAATGAGCATAGCTAAAACACCAGTTGTAATACTATTTGTAGTTTTTATTATTTGGTTTTTACCACTATCAATCTATATAATCATTGAGTTTATAGTGAAAAAAAAATTCTATGATGATATTGTGGGAGTTAGTGGCAAATTAGATAAAAAGTATTTATTACCTGAGGTAATAAAAAGTCCAAATTATTATGAAGGAAAAGTTATTTATGAAGTATTAAGCGATAGTAATAGGGATATGCATGAGCATGTTAACTTCTATAAAAATCTTCAAAAAGAGTATAGAGAGTACATAGAAACTTGGGTTCATGAGGTAAAAACACCAATATCATCTGCAAGATTAATTGTAGAAAACAGCAATATTAATGAAAAGAAATCATTGGAAGATGAACTGAAGAAAATTGAAGAATATATAAACCAGGCTCTTTATTACTCGAGAAGTACAGATGTTAAGAATGATTATATTGTCAAAGAGTTTGAAATAAAGAACATAATTCAGGAGGTTATTAGAAACAACAGGCGTGATTTTATTAGCAAAAAGATTTCAGTAAGTATTGATAATATTTATGGGGCAGTGGTTACGGATCCAAAGTGGGTAAAGTTTATTATAAATCAGATTATTATCAATTCAATAAAATATAGTAAAGATAAAAATGGAGAAGTGAAAATTTACACAAGTAAAGGTAAAGAGAATATAATATTAACTATTGAAGATAATGGTATAGGTATTTCGAAAAATGATTTAAATAGAGTCTTTGATAAAGGGTTTACAGGGGAAAATGGAAGAGTATATGGAAAGTCCACAGGAATAGGATTGTATTTATGTAAAAAGCTATGTGAAAAGCTAGGACTCGGGATAACTTTAGATTCAATAGCTGGCGAAGGAACTAAAGTCAACATAATATTCCCTATTGGGGGATTTATGAGTTTTAAGTAAGACATATGAAAGAAAATAATGATTCCAAAATGTCATAATTATTTTTCAGTAGGTAAATTGCCAGAGTAGTCTAATATAGGCTTAGCAGAATTTTATGTATTTCTAAATTATATAAGACACAAAGTCTAGGAGATTGGTTCCTAGGCTATTTTTTGATATTGGGAATAAAAATGTTTTATAAATGATATTTATTATTTGCAGTTTTTAATTAAATTCAATTAATATTTCAAATTGTTATCTACATCTTACGAAAATGTAAGTTAAGTGAAAGATATTTCAATATGAGAAAAATATCAAAAGCTTTAAAATGTAGTCATGAGGTTAAATAAATTTGGAATGAATAGCGATTATAAAAGTTGCTATAAAAATAGGAGGAAGATTATGGAGAACATTTTAAACATTCAAAATGTAGAAAAATATTATGGAAATAAAGATAATGTCACAAAGGCACTTGATAATATAAGTTTTAGAGTAGAAAAAGGTGAATTTGTTGGTATAATGGGGCCTTCAGGCAGTGGGAAGACTACTCTTTTGAATTGCATATCTACAATAGATAAAGTGACTACCGGATCAATTATGATTGATGGAGAAGATATTACAAGGCTTAAAAGTAAGAAACTTGAAAGATTCAGAAGAGATAAGTTAGGCTTTATTTTTCAGGATTTCAATTTACTAGATACATTGACAGCATATGAAAATATTGCATTAGCATTAACTATTGCAGGAAAGAAAGGCAAGGAAGTCGATGAATTAGTAAGGAATTCAGCTAAAAACTTAGGAATACTCGAAGTATTAGATAAATATCCTTATCAAATGTCTGGAGGTCAAAAGCAAAGAGTAGCATCAGCAAGGGCAATAGTTAATAATCCAAAACTTATTTTGGCAGATGAACCTACAGGGGCTTTGGATTCTAAGTCAGCTAAATTACTTTTAAATTCTATTGAAACCCTAAATAAAGAATTAGAAGCAACAATTTTGATGGTTACACATGATGCGTTTACGGCAAGTTATGCACATAGGATATTATTCATAAAAGATGGAAATATATTTAATGAATTGGTAAGAGGCGAAGATTCAAGAAAAGATTTCTTTAACAAGATAATAGATATTGTTACACTACTTGGAGGTGATTCAAAAGATGTATTCTAGAATTGCTTTTAATAACGTAAAAAAGAGCTTTAAAGATTATACTATTTACTTTTTAACTTTAACTTTTGCAGTATGCATATTCTATAGTTTTAATTCAATCGATTCTCAGTCAGTAATGGCAGATATGAATTCTGGACAAACGGAATATGTTAAGATGATGGCGCAACTTATTTCGTTTATATCTATTGGCGTTTCTGTTATATTAGGCGGTTTAATAATATATGCCACAAAATTTTTGATTAGTAAAAGAAAAAAAGAATTTGGGGTATATATGATTTTAGGAATGGGAAAAAGAAAAATGTCACGGATATTGCTTTTTGAGACTTTATATATAGGCATAATATCCTTGGCAGCAGGACTTTTACTTGGAATGTTGTTTGCACAAGTTCTTTCTATATTCACAGCTAAGCTTTTTGCGGTGCAAATGACTAAATATAGTTTTTCAATTTCAATAAGTGCTATACTTAAGACTATATTATATTTTGGGATAATGTACTTATTAGTTATGATATTTAATGTGATTATAGTTTCAAAATATAAATTAATTGACTTATTGCATGCAGATAGAAAAAATGAAAAAATTAATATTAAAAATCCATATATAGCTCTATTTATATTAATAGCTGCACTTATTGTTTTAGGTTATGCTTATTATCTTGTTAATTTAGCAGGGTTGAATTTTGATGACAGCAGATTTAAATTATCAATAGCATTAGGGATTGTTGGAACAGCATTTTTCTTTTATGGAATCGCATCGGTTACATTTTCTGCACTTAGAAAAAATAAGAATTTATATCTAAATGGTCTAAATGTTTTTAATATAAAACAAATTTCGAGTAAATTTAATACTAATTTTATTTCCATGACAATAATTTGTTTAATGTTATTTGTTACTATAGGAACTTTGTCAACTGGATTAGGTGTAAAAAATGCTTCAGAAAGCTCATTAAAAAACCAAACTCCGTTTGATGCATCAGTACAAGTATTTGATAAAAATAATAGTAATAGAATTTCAGTTTTAGATGCACTAAAGCAGCTAAATTATAATGTTGATGATAATGCTGACTATGTTGTGATTAGACAATATAAGAATAATATGAGTTCTAGAGATGTATTAGCTAAATATGCACTATCTAGCGATCAAAAAGAAATGTTAAATTTTAAAGTGTTTGATACTACAGATATGATTAAAATTTCAGAATACAATAAATTAAGGAAATTGAAGGGTGAATCTAGTATAGATTTAAAAGATAATGAGATATTAGTGTGTTCTAATTATGAGCCCTTAAAGGGATTACTAGAAAGCTTTATTAAAAATGAGAATTCACTACAGATAGATAATAAGGAATTTAAAATAAAAGATAAAAAAATTGAAACTGGGGCTATTTCCACATCGCCTTCAAGTGATGCTATGTTTACCTTAGTAGTACCAGATGATTTAGTAAATGGAATAGATAAATATGATGAGGTACTAGATTTAAATTTTGTAGGTGATAATAAGGAAGATGCGAAAAAAGAATTAACTACTATATTTAATAATTTTAAGTTCAATGAAAATGAATATAAAAATTTAAACTTTAGTCTCTATGGTGGGACAAGAGAAATGGCATATGACGATAGTAGAGGATTATCTGCAATAATATTATTTGTAGCAGTATATATGGGAATTGTATTTCTATTGTCAAGTGCAGCGGTACTTGCGCTTCAACAATTATCGCAGTGCAATGACTCTATAGAAAGGTATAGATCTTTAAGAAAGATTGGAGCAACAAAGAGTATGATTAATAAAAGTATATTTAAACAAGTTGCTGTATTTTTTGTATTGCCTCTAGCTCTTTCAATAGTTCATTCATATGTTGGAATTACTGTAGTAAATAAATACTTAATGGTATTGGGGTCTAGCAATAAAATACAACCGATTTTAATGACAGCATTAATGATGCTTATTGTTTATGGTGGATATCTGTATGCAACATATGTAGCTTATAAAAACATAGTTGGAAATGAATATAGATAGAAATAAATACAGTAATATAAATTGGTAAAACTAGCAAATAATAAGTATGCTATTAATATTTGAATATAGTTGCTTCGGTAGACAATTATGTTAAGAGATAGTAAAATCAAATTATAATAAACTTAACATAAAAGGGGAATACCGAAGCGATGGAAGAAAAGTATTTAGGGGAAATATATAAATCATTTTTAAGTAATATACCTTGGCCGATTTGGATTGAAGGAATTGACACGACAATAATATTTTTTAATAAGTATTATGAAAATATGTATAATGTGAAGCTGGAAGATGTTAAAGGCAAGACAAATAAAGAGGCTTTTCCTTTAGAGAAAGCAAAAATATATGATGAGCAAATAAATGAGTGCCTAAGGAAAAGGAAGACTTATGTTGTAGAAGGTATAGTAAATGACAACTGTGTTGAGTGTTTTATATTTCCCATACTAGATAATGATGGAGAGCCTAAAGCCGTAGCTGGTATTATAATTGATATAAATGATAGAAAATTAAGAGAAGCAGAAATAGAAAAACAAAAAAACATATTAAGAACAATAATTGATGCAGTGCCAGAATCTATTTTTTATAAAGATAAGGAAAGTAGATTTCTTGGATTTAATAAGAAGTTTGAAGATTTTTATAAAAAGAGAGGCGTAGAAGAAATAATAGGCAAAACTGATTTGGAGATATATGGAAATTACAGTGAAGCTAAAAAATTCATTGAACAAGATAATAAAATCATGGTAACAAAAAAAGCTACTTATTTTGAGCATAGGATACAAAATGAGAATGGTAGAGAAATAGTTGAAGAGAATGTTAAAATACCTGTTGTAGATAAAGATGGACAAGTATGGGGATTGGTAGGGTTATCTAGAGATATAACGGAAAGAAAGATCTTAGAAGAAAGATTACGATATTTAAGTGAAATAGATATTCTCACAGGCTTATATAATAGATATAGTTTTGAAGAAAAGATTAAAGAACTAAACCATGAGGAATATTTGCCATTAGGAATAATAATGGGAGATGTAAATGGGCTTAAAATAGTAAATGATACTTTAGGACATCTAGAAGGAGATAATTTACTTAGAAGTATAGCTGGAGTTCTTAAAGAGATATGTCATCCTAATGGATATGTATTTAGGTGGGGCGGAGATGAATTCATAATTCTTATACCTAATTGTGATGAATCAAAATGTGAAAAAGTTATTAGAAAAATCACAAAAAAATGCGAACAAGCAGATTATAAATTTATGCAATTAAGCATTGCATTAGGTGAGGGAATAAAATATTCATTACAGGAAGATATATATGATTGTATAAACAAGGTAGAAGAAAAAGTATATCGACAAAAATTATTAGAAAAAAAAAGTATTAGAAGCTCAATTATGGATTCATTGAAAAAAAGTCTAGAAGAGAAAAATATGGAAACCAATGAACATACTGAAAGAGTAACAAAATATGCTTTAGAAATAGGAAAAAAATTGAGGTTAAAAATTTCAGAGCTAGACGAGTTAGCATTAGTTGCAAGTTTACATGATATAGGTAAAATAGGTGTTAATGAAGATATATTATTAAAGCCAGGAAAGTTGACCAAAGAAGAGTTTGAAATAATGAAGACTCATACAGAAAAAGGATACAGAATTATAAATGCATCCAGCGAGCTTGGAAATGTTGCTAAATGTGTATTAACACATCATGAGAAATGGGATGGAAATGGGTATCCTTTAGGATTAGTTGGAGAAGAAATTCCGTTAATGGCGAGAATAATTAATGTAGCGGATTCTTATGATGTTATGACTAATGACAGAGTGTATAAGAAGGCTATAGGTAAAGAAGAAGCTATAAAAGAGTTGAAAAGGTGCTCAGGGACTCAATTTGATCCCCAAATAGTAAAATGTTTTACTGATTATTTAAAAAAATAAGATTCTACATTAAGTATAATTACCTATGATTGGATAATGTTAATTTTACCAAAAATAATAAATGAGATTTAATTAAGTAAAAAGCTTTTAGAATATAAGAATGAAATATGATTTAGAGGATATTTAGAGAAAAATATATCCTCTGAGTCATATTTTTTTATTTTTTGCGAATCAAAACTTTATAAAAATACAAGTGTGATGTAGGTTAAAAATAATGACATTTTAATATTTATTAATAAGAGAAAAGATTTAAATTTTGAGTTATTGGGAAATAATTACTAATATATTTATTTAAGTGTATAATGCTTATCTTTAAGCTGATTATACTAAATATTAAAATGCTGATATATATTACAAAAATAATTCTTCATGATAATTCTAAAAATATTGCGAGAATTTTAGACGTAATGGTGAATTGTGAATTGAAACATATATAGTTTTATAGAAGTATTTAAAATAGATGTATTAAATGCTACTAAGCTTATATTAAATCTAGGAGGGAACAATGTGGATAATAGAGCTAAAAAAGAAGATATAGATGACTTATTTATTAAATTAGGAAAACATTTCATAACAGAAAGAGTTATAGGAAAACCTGTTATTTTAGAAGAAGTAATTCTTATACCTATTATAAGTGTTATGGTTAGTTGCGGAATAGGGGGAGAAAAATGTGATGGTTTTAAAGAAATGAAAGGTGTAGACATTGGCGAATGTATAGGGGTAAGTGCATCTGTAGATGCAATTTTAATAATTAGAGATGGTGAAACTACTATAATGAAACTAAGGGGACTAAATGATATAGATGATATACTTAGATGTATTCCTGACAGAGTTGGGAAATTTAATATTAATAAAGAAAATATAAAGGAAGAGATAAATTTTAGTTCATAAATAGGTATCGTATAGAACTAATTGATGAAATGCTATAAAGTATATTACATAAATATTTATTTAACTTAGAGGTTGGGAGGAAATAAAATGTATAATAAGATAATTGAATCAACTAAGTATATTAGAAGTAAGGTAAACAGAATGCCTAAAATTGCCATAATATTAGTGTCAGGTCTAGTGATTTATGCAGATGGGTATCAGAAATTATAAAAGAAATTTGATTATGGATTATGATACTAGCGCAGTCTAATTAACTGATTCATTTTTATATTTTTCGTTATAGAAATAAAACAGTCTAATTTATGTATGTTATGCAAATTGGACTGTTATTCGTGTTAGAAATTATATATATATATTCGACTAATAACTCTACATTTAAAAATCTAGTAATCAAAGCACTTGATTAAAGAGGCAATATAGAAACTTAATTGAAAATTGCATATTATAAGAAATAAAAGAATATAATTAAAAAATATTATAGCTAATTATGTATAAAAAATAAAAACATTATGGTTATATTTAAGGTATAATGGAAGAATAATAATGAAAATAGGAGAATGCTTATGTTAATTAAAGAGAAGGGTTTATCGCGTTTATCGAAGAATAAATATTCCTTTAAGTATGAAAATATTAAAATATGCTTAATATATGCAGCAATAGGATTGATATGGATTTTTGTATCGGATGCTATTATTGATTTAATTACGAATGGACAAGATAATGTGTTAAAAATTAGCATATATAAAGGTGTTCTGTTTATAATAGTTACTACAAGTATTCTTTATGTATTGACAAATAAGTTTTTAAAAAAAATATGTAATACAGAGCAACAACTTAGAAATAGTTATAAGGAGCTAGAAATATATGTTAAACAATTGAGTGATTATGAGGATGAATTGAAAATTCAGTATGAGCAAATACGAAAAGACGAGATACAGATAAAGGAAATTGAAGAGAAAAGTAGAGCAATTATTAAAGCTATACCAGATATTTTATTTACTTTTGACTCTAATGGTGTTTTTATAGATACTGAAGCTAAGGATGAGAATATATTGATGTTACCTAAAGAAGAGTTTATTGGTAAGACAATATCAGAAGTGATGCCGGAAGAGATTGCTGATTTAGCTTGTGAGAATTTGAGATTAGTTCTAGAAACGGGTAAGTTACATACTTTTGAGTATAAACTATTAGGTAACTATTGTGAAATTAGGATGGTTAAGTGTGGAGAAGATCATGTTTTAGCTGCATTAAGAGATATGACTGTTAAAAAAGAACTAGAGGAGAGATTAGAATACTTATGCTACAATGATCAATTAACAGGGCTATATAATAGAAGATATTATGAGGAGGAGCTAAAACGTTTAGACGTTAAAGAGAATTATCCTTTAACTATTGTTCTGGGTGATGTAAATGGGCTAAAGTTGATTAATGATTCGTTTGGACATGTTGTGGGGGATGAACTGATTAAAAAATCGGCACAGATAATAAAAAACGGATGCAGATCCCATGATGTTGTTATCAGATTGGGTGGAGATGAGTTTGTCATTTTATTACCGAAAACAGATACTTATGAGGCAGAGAAGATCGTTGAAAATATTAATAATCTAGCTAAAAAAGAAAAAATACAAGGTTTGGATATATCTATTTCATTCGGTTATGAAACTAAATGTCATGAAGATGAAATGATTCAAGAAATATTTATAAAAGCAGAAGATTATATGTATAAGAGAAAGCTTTTTGAAAGTTCAAATATGAGAGGTAAAACTATTGATACAATAATAAACACTCTTAATGAGAAAAATAAAAGGGAAGAGCAACATTCTGTGAGAGTTGCTAATCTGTGTGAACTTATGGGAAAGAATATTGGCGTACCTAAAAGGAAAATCCAAGAATTAAAAAATGCCGGATTACTACATGATATAGGCAAAATAGCAATAGAGGAAAATATTCTTAATAAGCCAGGGAGACTTACAGAGGATGAGTATAATGAAATCAAACGTCATCCAGAAATAGGGTATAGGATATTAAGTACAGTAAATGAAATGTCAGAAATTGCAAAGTATGTACTTTCTCATCATGAAATGTGGAATGGAGAAGGATATCCAAAAGGCATTAAAGATATAGATATACCTTTTGAATCTAGAATTATATCTATTGTGGATGCATATGATGCTATGACTAGTGAACGTCCTTATAGAAAAGCATTATCAGAAGAATTTGCTATAGAGGAATTAAAAAGAAATTCGGGAATTCAATTTGATCCTGAATTAGTAAATGTATTTATTGAAAAGGTATTGAATAAATAACAAAAAAAATAAGCCCTGTAAGAAATATGTAAACCGAATTCAATAAATTGAGATAATAATAATCAAATTATAATATATAGTATAATCATTTAATAGGCTGTCGATAAAATCGACAGCTATTAATTTTGGAATAGTATTTTCACTGATATATTTAAATTTATAAAATTATTTTTTTATTCCAGTGTATATAAAAATAGCATCTCTTAAAAAAGCGGCCAGGCCAGGTTGATCCTTATCATAATAGGCAGTAAATCGTTCATCATCAACATACATTTGGGCAAGACCTGCATGGGCTTCCTTTGAGTACTCGCTCCAAGAATAAGCTAGCCATTGGCGGTGTAAATCAGCAGCTTTTTGTGCAAGCTCGCTTGAAGGATCATTAGTTTTAAAAGCATCCTTTAGTGTATCCATAAGTTTAATACCTAACTTTTCGAATTCTTCATATCGTTCTTTACTCATACTTTGAAATTTCTTATTTGATTTATTTACAATATTATCACTATATTTAGAATGTATTTCATTACCATATTTCTTTTCATTTTCATCTATCATCTTTTGTTTAAAGCCTTCAAATTTTTCTTTATCACTCATTATAATTCTCCCTTCTGATGAAGCTAGCGTTTTATCCACATTAGCTATTAATATATCTAGTTGTTTGCGTTTTGCAAGAAGATTTTCGCGATGCTCTTTGAGTGCATTGGTATTATTGAAATCTGGTGATAACAACATACTTTTTATACTTTCAAGATCTACTCCTAATTCCTTATAAAATAATATTTGCTGTAACCTATCTATTTCTTTTTGGCTATAAATCCGATATCCAGATGAATTGATTCTTGCCGGCTTAAGAATCCCTATCTCATCGTAATATCTAAGTGTTCTTGTGCTGATACCAGCCAGTTTACTTAGTTTTTGCACTGTATATTCCATGTGATTGCCTCCTTACAAGATTAATTTACACCTTTACGTAGCGTTAATGTCAATAGTATTATTTGTAATTGTTTTAATAAAAAATAATATTGTACAAATTAATTTTTGGAATTTAGTGAAAAATACAAAAAATAAGTGCAAAAATGGGTAAATTATGTTAAAATTTTAATAAGAATTATTAGTTGATTACAAATATCAACAAAGGGGGAGAATAGTATGAGATGGTTTAATAATTTGAAAATAAAATATAAATTACAGCTTAGCTTTTTTATAATATCTATATTTATTGCCGTAGTTGGAGTTATAGGAATACTTAGTGTAAGTAAAATAAATTCTAATTCTAATGCGTTATATGAAAAAGATTTTCAAGTGCTAAAAAATCTACAAGATTTTAACTCAAATACATTACATTCTAGATTAGAAATTTTGAATTTATTAAATAGTAAAGATTCTAGTAAAGTTAGCCAAACAATAAGTAATATAGATGGTTATAGAGATGAAAACAATGAGATCCTTAAAATATATGAACAATCAGACATAAATGAAGATGAAAATAAAATATATAAAGAGATAAAAAGTGATTTAACAGATTATAGAAATTCATCTGATAAAATAATAAGTCTAGCAAGTGATGGAAAGTACGACGAAGCTATGAGTTTTAGCAAAGAAAGTGCAAACATAAGAGAGAAGTTAACTAATAATATTGATAAATTAGTTAAAATTACTGAACAAAAAGCATCAGATAAAAGTTCTTCAAATAATAATGTCAATAATAAATCTTTTTATATAATGGTAACAACAATTATTTTAGGTTTTATTACTGCAGTTCTATTAGGCGTTATAATTGCTACAATCATATCAAATAATTTAAAAAAAGTATTATTATATGCACAGCACTTAGAAGAAGGAGATTTAACTCAGGAAATAGAGATAAGCTCTAAGGATGAAATTGGAAGTATGGCAAGAGCCTTAAATAAAGCTAATGAAAACATAAGAAGGTTAATAGGGGTAATAATAGATGGATCCAATGATATAAGTTCATCAGGAGAAGAACTATCGGCTACAACACATGATGTTTCTTCTAAGATGAATGATATAAATGAATCAATTGAACAAATATCTAAAGGAGCCCAAGATCTGAGTGCTATAACAGAAGAAGTAAGTGCATCAGCAGAAGAAATTGGAGCGACAACAAATGAACTTGCTAATAGAGCAAATGATGCGGCTGTTTCAGTAGGGGAAATAAAAAATCGCTCTCTTGAAATAAAGAGAAAAGCTTCAGAAAATATAGAACAAGGAAACATTATTTATGAGGAAAAGAAAGAAAATATTATAAAAGCCATCGAAGATGGTAAAGTAGTAAATGAGGTAAAATTGATGGCTAATGCTATAGGGGACATAGCATCACAAACTAATTTACTTGCACTTAATGCAGCAATTGAAGCAGCAAGAGCTGGTGAAAACGGAAAAGGATTTGCTGTGGTTGCAGACGAGGTAAGAAAACTTGCAGAACAATCATCAGAGGCAGTTTCAAGTATACAAGGTATGGTTTTACAGGTGCAGGCTGCATTCGAAAATTTATCTCAGAGTGTAGAAGATATACTTAACTATATAGCTCAAAATGTAAAGCCAAGCTATGAATTACTTATGAATACTGGTATTCAATATGAAAAAGACGCTGAATTTGTTAATGAAATGACTGAAGAATTTGCATCTTCATCTAATCAGATAAATGAAGTTATAGAACAAATAAATCAAGCTATGCAAACTGTATCTGCGACAGCAGAAGAGTCAGGTGCAGGTTCAGAAGAAGTACTGAATAGTATTAATGAAATAACATTAGCTGTTAGTGATATTGCAAAATCTTCGCAAAGTCAAGCCGAACTATCTCAAAAGCTTAATGATATTGTGTTAAAATTTAAGATATAATCAGATTTTGATTCTAATATATAATTTAGAATATATTTTGTACTATATCAAAATGATAGTTTTAGGCTATTATGTGAGAAATACATTTTACAACATATATTCTTTCTTTATTAAATTAATGTATAAGTTTAAAATAAAGTTATAAGAAGAATTTGACAATAAATATTCTTTGCATTAAAATATTTTCTAGAAAAAATAACAGGAGGTAATATCATGATAAAAGAAAATGGTAACATATCAATTGACACAGAAAACATATTTCCTATTATTAAAAAATGGCTATACTCTGATAAAGATATATTTATCAGAGAAGTTATAAGTAATGCATGCGATGCAATTAGTAAATTTCAAAGATTAGTTTCCCTAGGAGAAGCAACAATAAACGGAGACGAGCAATACAAAGTTGTTGTATCAATAAATAAGGAAAAGAAGACTCTTAAATTCATAGACAATGGTATTGGTATGACAGAGGAAGAGGTTAAGAAATATATAAATCAGGTTGCATTTTCTGGAGCAACAGATTTTATGGAAAAGTATAAAGATAAAATGGATGAAGGTAAAGATATAATTGGCCATTTTGGATTAGGATTTTATTCAACCTTCATGGTGTCTAATAAGGTAGAAATAGATACACTGTCATTTAGAGAAGGCGCTGAAGCTGTTAAGTGGGAATGTACAGGTGGAACAGAATATGAAATTGGATCTTCTAGCGAAAGAACAACAAGGGGTACAACAGTAACACTATATATAGATGATGAAAGCTCAGAATTCTTGGAAGAATATAAGGTAAGAGAAATAATCAAGAAATACTGTTCTTTCTTACCTACAGAAATATATTTAGAAGATGAAAATAACCCAAAAGAAGAACCTAAATATGAAACAAAGAAGAAAGAAGATGGAACTGAATATCAAGAATTAGTAGAACCAGAAGTACCAAAGCCATTAAACGATACAAATCCATTATGGGTTAAAGCACCTAAGGATTGTACAGATGAGGAATATAAGGATTTCTATAGAAAAGTATTCATGGACTTTAATGAACCATTGTTCTGGATTCATTTAAATGTAGATTATCCATTTAATTTAAAAGGAATATTATATTTCCCTAAATTAACTCATGAATTTGAAGCAACAGAAGGTCAAGTTAAGTTATATAATAACCAAGTCTTTGTTGCAGATAACATTAAAGAAGTAATACCTGAATTCTTATTATTATTAAAGGGTACTATTGATTGCCCAGATCTACCTTTAAATGTATCGAGAAGTTTCCTTCAAAATGATAAGGAAGTTTCAAAAATATCTAATCATATAGTTAAAAAGGTAGCAGATAAATTAGTTGATTTGTTTAAAAATAGCAGGGAAGAATTTAATAAATTCTGGCCAGATATACAAATATTTATTAAATACGGCTGCTTAAGAGATCCAAAATTCTATGATAAGATAAAGGAAATAATAATATTTAAGAATTTAAAGGGTGAATTCGTAACATTAAAGGATTATCTTGAAGCTAATAAAGAAAAGCATGAAAACAAAGTATTTTATGCTAATGATGAAAAACAACAATCTCAATATATAAAGATGTTTAAAGAGAATGATTTAGATGCTGTTATATTAGATTGTTCACTAGATGATCATTTTATTTCGTTCTTGGAAATGCATGAATCAGGAATTAAATTCAATAGAATTGATTCTGATATTTCAGATACATTAGGAAGTAAAGAAGATGAAAATGATGAGACTATAAAAGCTTTAAATAAGGAAATAGAGGATCTATTTAAGACTGCACTAGGAGACAAAATTAAGAATTTGTCTATTGAAGGATTGAAGAATGAAGAAACTCCAGCGCTTATTTTAGTTTCAGAAGAGTCAAGAAGAATGGCTCAAATGAGTAAGATGTATGCAAAATCAGGAATGAGCTTCCCAGGTATGTTCGATGAAGAAAAAACTTTAGTTATAAACAATAAGAGTGCAATAATTAAGAAGCTTCTAGAAGTTTCTAAGAATGAAAGCAAAAAGGAAGATGTTAAATTTATCTGTGAGCATATTTTAGATTTAGCTAAAATTGCAAATAAGGAATTAGATGCAGCTGAAATGGATGAATTTATAAAGAGAAATAATATGCTTTTAAATAAAGTAGTTGCTCTTTAATATAGTATTAATAAAGTTCCAAGTTTAAGTACTTGGAACTTTATTTTTCTTTGGGAAATTATTAATGAAGTTAAATCCGCGGATAACTTTTGAAAGTATTAGAAATACATAGTCTACGAAACAGATTTTTATATAAAATTTAGTATAATTTTAACAGTAAAGGTTAAATTTGAAATGAAATTTTAAGTATGATAAAATATTCTAATGTAGTTTTCACATACATTTGCTTAAATGAAGGGATATTTATATATGAAAAATGAAATTTTTAGACCTAAACTATTATATAGAAAGCGCATTAATAAGTTATTGCAAGAAATTTTTCGAATACCTATATATTTTATATCAGCATCTATGGGCTACGGAAAATCCATTGCAGTTAGAAATTTTATAGAGAAGAATAAACGAGTGCAAACAATTTGGCTTGATATAACAAACGATGAAATTGATGATATGTGGATATGGAAAAAATTTTGTGATTTAATTAAAAATATCAATTTTAAGTTAGGTGAAATGTTATATGCCTACGGGGTTCCTAATAATAATAAAGATGTTTATAAGATAATAGATATAATTAGAAATGAGATAAGGCAAGAAACCATCATTATTATTGATGACTGGGATGATGAAAAAATAGTTTATATTAATCATTTAATAAAAGCTATAATATTGGAAGATATAAGTAATTTACACATAGTTATAATAAGTAGAAAAAAGCCGGCAAATGAGTATATAGAATTTGAGCTAAAGCAAAAATGTATGATAATGCGTCAGGAGGATATTGCATTCACCTTTGATGAAACGATAGAGTTCTTTAAGATTAATGGAATAATGCTCACAGAAGCAGAAGAAAAAGAACTATACGAATATACTGGTGGATGGACTTCAGCTATGTATCTTGCGTTAATTCAATATTACAGCCAAAATACATTTGATGATATACCAAAAGCAACAGAGTTAATTAAAATAGCTGTATATGATAAGTTTGATGAAGTTACCAAGCAGATTTTATTAAAACTCGCATTTGTTGAGAATTTCACGATCGAACAGGCTATGTATATTACGGAAGATGAAAGATCAAAGGAGGTAATTAGAAGAGTATGTTCCAATAATTGCTTTATAAGATACGACAAGAAGGAAAAAATATATAGACTACATTCAATCCTTAAAAATGCATTAGAAGAAGAATTAGCATTATCAAATGTAGATTTAATGGAAGTAAATAACATTTGTGGTGATTGGTATGCTAAAAATTTTAATGACATATATGCAATGGAATACTATTATAAGGCTAAGAATTACGAACGTATACTAGATTTAATAGAGCGAAATTATACAATAGATCTTACTAATTTATATAAAGAAATTATAAAACCAGTTTTTAATGAGCTTACTATCAGTGAGAAGATAAAAAGGCCTATAGCTTATTTAACTTATTTATTTTTTTATATTCTTTACGGAAATAGAATAGCTGGTGCTAAGTTATTGTATGAGGCTAAGGCTATCTATATAGAAGATAAAAATCTTAAAGATAAAAATCAAATACTAGGTGAAATTGCATTTTTGGAGAGCATATTAGTCTTTTATAATGTTAGGAGAATGATAGAGTGCCATAAAAAGGCCTACGAGCTCTTTAAAGGAGGGGGGTCGAGAATAGCAAATAATAAAATGCCGGCAACTTTTGGATCACCTCATTTTTTATACTTATTTCACAGAAAAGTAGGCAATTTGAAAGAGTTAGTGGAATTTTTTCAACAAGGAATAAATTATTTTATTCATATATCAAATGGTGGAGCAGCAGGTGCAAATTATCTCATGATGGCTGAATATTTTTATGAAACAGGAGATTCTAAAAATGGAGAATTGTTTGCATATAAGGCATTTCATAAAGCTAAAACAAAAAAACAGACAAGCATAATAATTTGTTCATTATTTCTGTTAACAAGGATTTGTGTGAATAAAAATTATAAAAATGAGGTTAAAAATAATTTCTATAATCTGATTAAAGAGTATGAAAATCTTAATATTCCAATCTTTCTTAACGGTTCACAGATAGCTATAGGATATATTGATGGAATTACTGGTAATTTAGAAAATTTAAATAAGTGGATTAAAAATATAGAAAACCATGAATTAAAAAATATTATGCCTGTTATAGGAATGAACCATGTTATAACAGGTTTAGCGATGATACTTAAGGGGAGTTACATAGAGTTAGAAATCCAAGTAGAAATTATGTTGGAAGTTTATACGGGTAAAAAAAGCATATTTGGAATAGTATATGCATACATATTTGATTCAATCGCAAAGTACAAGCTATATGGAAAAGAAATCGCTAAAAAGTCACTGGTAAAAGCCATTGAGCTAGCAGAAAAAGACCACATTGTAATGTGTTTTGTTGAATTAGCCCCACATATATTGCCATTACTCGAATCTATTAAAAATGAAAGTGCGTATGTAAAATGTTTAATCCCAAAGTGCAAAGAATATAATCAGATATATCTAAAAAGATATTGCAATTTAGAAAAAATAGAGTTGACTCCAAGGGAAATTGAGATAATGAAGTTGGTATATCATGGATATAAGCAATCTGAGATTTCAGATAAACTAAATATTGCTTTAGTTACTGTAAAAAAACATATTGCATCTGTTTATTGCAAGTTAAATGTGAGAAACAAAACAATAGCAATTAATCAATTGAAAGAAAAAGGGATAATATAAAATGCTACAAATTAAATCAAAATTATACTTTAGTATAATACACAAATCATTTATATGTATGTATAATCATCTCATGAGATATTAATAATACTTTAAAACTGAATAAAGTTATAAAAGCCAGCAATTTTTAATATTTAATTTATTGAGTGTTGGCTATTTTTATTATAGATTGCTAATTGAAGGATGGGGGAAAAGAGAGATGATCACAGATTTTGGTAAGATAGCAAGGGAACTTTTTAATTTGGTTGGATCAGAAGAAAATATTTTGTGTGTAGAAAATTGCATGACTAGATTAAGATTGAGATTAAAGGACACTAAAAAAGTGGATGTTGGAATTTTAAAAAAGATAGAAAGTGTACGTGGCATTGTAGAGACGAGGGAACAATTTCAAATTATTATTGATGGTACTGCTGCAAGAATATTAATTAGTGAGTTTATTAATATATATAAGACAAGAAAGTAATATTGTGGTAGCAGTTTGAAGATCTAGTGATTTAAATAAAAAAATATGGAACAACCTCTAGCTAAGAACTTTTGACAGTTTATTTATTATTTCTATTTATAATTTTATATAAACAGAAATATAAATAAAAAGAGGGCCAACAAATCTTTTATACTTTAGTATATTATGATATAATAGCTAAGGATATATTTAAAATGGAGGATTTTGTAATGAAACATATAAAAACTATAAACAAAACAAACATTAAAAATAGTTTATGTAAGCCAGGATGCAAAGAATGTGCAAATTCATGTCAATCAGCTTGTAAGACATCTTGCACAGTTGCAAACTTAGAATGTGAAAACTAATAATCTTCAAGCAGTAACTATATAGTTACTGCTTACTTTATATGTTTAGGAGGAAAAAGAATTGTCTTTAATACATAAATTTAAACAAGGCGAAAATTATTTTGTTTTAGATGTGAATACAGGAGCTGTTCATGTTGTAGATGAACTAGTTTATGATATATTAGATGATAGCCAATTAAGAAATAAGAAAGAAATATTAGAGGAACTTAAGGGAAAATATAATGAAGAAGAGATTTCAGAGGCTTATGATGAAATTCAAGAGTTAGCTGAAGAAGGAATTTTATATTCAGAAGATCAATATGAAGAAATAGCTCATAGCTCTATGGACGATAGAGATTACATAAAGGCTATTTGTTTAAATGTAATTCATGGATGTAACCTTAGATGTAAGTACTGTTTTGCTGACGAAGGTGAATATCATGGACATGGTGGAGTCATGAGTGCAGATACAGCAAAAAAAGCAATTGATTATGTGATTAAGAGAAGTGGACCAAGAAAAAATATAGAAATAGATTTATTTGGTGGAGAGCCAACTTTAATTATGGACACAATAAAAGAAATAATTAAGTATGCTAGGGATAACGAAGAAAAATGGGGAAAGAGAGTAAGATTTACAATGACCACTAATGCTACTCTATTAACTCCAGATATGATGGATTATATGGATAAAGAAATGGGAAATATAATTCTTTCTTTAGATGGCAGAAAAGAAGTTAATGATAATGTTAGAATTAAGCCAGATAAAAGCGGTTCTTTTGATGATATAGTTCCAAATATAAAGGAAATGATTAAGAGAAGAACTAAAGGAAAAACTTATTATGTAAGAGGAACGTTCACAAGAGAAAATACAGATTTTTATGAAGATGTAATGGCGATGGTTAATGAAGGGTTTAGAGAGTTATCCATAGAACCAGTTGTTTTAGAAAATGGACATCCACTTTCATTAAGAGAAGAAGATATAGATACAATCTTTGAAAACTATGACAAGCTATATGAAGAAATGGCAAGAAGAAAACGAGAAGGAAATGATGAATTTAAATTTTATCATTTTAATATAGACCTTCAAGGTGGACCATGTGTTTACAAGAGAATTTCTGGATGCGGTGCAGGATTTGAATATGTAGCTATAACTCCTCAAGGAGAAGTGTATCCATGCCATCAATTTGTTGGAAAAGAAGAGTTTAAGTTAGGAAGTATACACGAAGATACTTATAATGGAGAATTAGCTCAAAAATTTAAGAAAGCACATATATATAATAAGCCTAAATGTAGGGAGTGCTGGGCAAAATTCTACTGTAGTGGTGGATGCCAAGCTAACAATTTTAATTTTAATGGGGACATGAACATTCCTTATGAAATTGGATGCAAGATGCAAAAGAAGAGAATTGAATGTGCAATTGCGCTAAAAGCTGAAGAAAATTAATATTTATATAATAATATAATAAAAAGAAGGGGAACTCCATTGCCTTTGCTACTGAGAGAATCTTATTTGGGACATACTGATAAAAGCTTTAACAATCTGTACTTGTTTCTTAAATTAATTAAAATAAGTATAGATGAAATAGCTTACACTTAGTAATTTCTATAGATGATTTTTTTATCGAGCACTTCGCAAGAGGGGGTCTCTTTTTATATAATAACATTTTAAATGCACATCTTGGAATTAAATATAATATATATTGCAATTGAAGCTCACAGTATTTCAGCGCTAACTGAAAAATTTTTATCAATAAGATTTTTAATGTAAATCTACTATTGCAATGTATAAGAATGTAAGGAGAATAGATACTTGGAAGAATACATTTTGGAAAATGATTTGAGATTAATTTATAAACATACAGATTCAGAACTATCATCAATTTGTATTTCTTTAAATGCAGGAGCTGGAGTTGAGAATGAAAAGTTTGGAGTAGCTCATGCAACTGAGCATATGGTTTATAAAGGAACAAAAAATAGAACTGAGAGAGAAATAAATGAAGAGCTAAGTAACATTTTTGGATTTAATAATGCTATGACAAACTATCCATATGTAATCTATTATGGAACTGTGCTCGGAGAAGATTTACAAAAAGGTGTGGAAATTTTAAGTGATATAATAATTAACCCGGAATTTGGAGAAAATGGATTCAAAGAAGAAATGGATGTCATAAAAGAAGAATTAAAAGAATGGGATGAGGATGTAGATCAGTATTGCGAGGATAATTTATTTTTTAACTGCTTCAATAATAGAAGAATAAAGTATCCTATAATAGGAATATTTGATGATCTTGAGAATATAACTTTAGATAATATTAAAGAATTTTATGATAAATATTATTTTCCGGGAAATACTTCAATTGTTATAATTTCATCAGTAAAGTTTGATATAGTTAAGGAAATTATATATAAGCATTTTTTCGCATGGAAGAAAAAGAATATTATTCAAGAAGGTATTAGTGGATCTGGTAATAAAAAATTAATAGAATATGAAAATCCTCAAAAGGGAACTTATAACAATGTAAGAGATGGAATAAGGGCATGTAAAGTTGAAATGATATTTCCAATTGATGATTTGAGTGAAAAAGAAATTAAGGCACTTAGAATTTTCAATCAATATTTTGGAGATGGGGTTAATTCAATTCTCTATGATGTTTTAAGAACTCAAAATGGTTTAGTATATGATGTACTTACTAAAATTTTACATGAGAATTATATAAAACTATATAAAATCACATTTAGTACATCAGAAGAAAATGTAAATAAAGCTATATCTTTAATAGAAGGATGCATAGCAAAGTTAGATTTATTGCAAAAGAAACTTGATAATGATCAGATAGAACGTTTAATTAAGAGTTTTAAATTAAAAAGATTATTTAGAGAAGAGCAGAGTATAATACTGGCCAAAGAGCTTGCTACATATGACTGCATGTTTGGAGATTATAAAATTTATATTAATGAGATTAAAGAAATGGAGTTACTAACAAAAGAAATGATTTTTCAAGTAGGTAGGAAAGTACTGAAGAATTTTACAACACAGATAATTGAGAGAGCATAAAAGGAGGCAGAATTATGTACAGTTTTAAAAATGATTATAGTGAAGGCGCACACTCAAGAATATTAAATGCATTAGTTGAAACAAATTTGGAACAAACCGATGGTTACGGTACTGATCAGTACACAGAAAGATCAGTTAATCTGCTGAAGAAGAAAATTGATAGAGAAGATGTAGATATACATTTACTAGTTGGTGGGACACAGGTTAATCTTACAGCTATATCAGCTTTTTTAAGACCGCATCAGGCAGCAATAGGAGCAGATACAAGTCATATAAATTGTCATGAAACCGGGGCAATTGAAGCAACTGGTCATAAAGTAATTACAATGAAAACTAACGATGGAAAACTTACTCCAAATTTAATTCAAAATGTTGTTGATTCTCATAGCGATGAGCATATGGTTCAACCTAAATTAGTATATATATCAAATTCTACAGAACTTGGAACTCTATATACGAAAGCAGAGTTAATTGATTTACATGATTGCTGTAAGAGGAATAAACTGCTATTATATTTGGATGGTGCTAGACTTGGATCTGCACTTGTAGCGGAAGAAAATGATTTGACTTTAGCTGATATAGCAAAATTAGTTGATGCATTTTACATTGGAGGAACTAAAAATGGAGCGCTTTTTGGAGAAGCACTTGTAATATGCAATGATGAATTAAAAGAAGATTTTAGATATTTTATTAAGCAAAAAGGTGGATTATTAGCAAAAGGAAGGTTGCTTGGAATTCAATTTGAAGAATTATTCAAAGATGATCTGTATTTTGAACTTGCAAAACATGCAAATAAAATGGCACTTATGTTAAAAGGCGCAATAGTAGATGAAGGATATAAGTTTTTGACTGAATCTTTTACGAATCAACAGTTCCCTATATTCCCTAATAATTTAATTGAAAAGTTAAGTGAAAAATATTCTTTTAATATTGAAAGAGTAATTGATTCTAATTATACTGCAATTAGATTAGTGACATCATGGGCAACTAAAGAAGAAATTGTATTAGAATTTATCGAAGATCTACATCTATAAAAAAGGCATGAAGTATTAACTAGAATCTTTTAAGAACAATTAAGTATTTTTAAAAAGATTAAGGAAAAAGGCACAAGTGTAATATAGAGTATTTAATTTATGAAATAGAAAGTATGTTTTAAGCTTCATATCGTTTGATCGTCGATATGAAGCTTTTATTCATGGTTAGCTATATTTGAAATTAGATTGGAGCGGTATTTTTGAAGTTACCATTATTAGAAGGATTACTTAAATACAATGATGAAGAAAATCTACTTCTTTCCATGCCAGGAAACAAGGGGGGAATTGGATTTGCTAGAGATGAAATTGGGCTGGAGTTTGTTAATAGAATGGGATTTTTAGATATAACAGAGGTCGACCCATTAGATAATTTACATTATCCAGAAGGGATAATAAAGGAAGCCCAAGAGCTATTAGCTAAAACGTATAAGGCTAAGAAAGCCTATTTTTTAGTAAATGGAAGCTCATCAGGAAACTTAGCAGCCATGTTTTCAGCATTTGATGAGGGGGATGAAGTTTTAGTTGAAAGAAACTGCCATAAGTCAATTTATAATGGATTGATTATGAGAAAGTTAAAAGTTAAATATATAGAACCTATTATTGATGATGAATTAGGACTATTTTTACCACCTAATAAAGAGAATATATATAAAGCGTTAGAGAATAGCTCAAAACCAAAGGGAATTATAATAACATATCCAAATTATTTTGGGATTACATATGATATAGAAGAGATTATATGTAATTTGAAGGAAATAGGATTAAAAGTTATAATCGACTGTGCTCATGGAGCTCATTTTGGAATAAATAAAAGATTGCCAAAGTCTCTTGCGAGTTTAGGAGATTATGTGGTTTTAAGTGCACATAAAACTTTACCAGCCCTAACTCAAGGCGCATATCTCTTAGTAAATGAAGATAATGACATAATAGATTTTTACATAAAGTTATTTACTACAACTTCACCATCTTATCTGATAATGGCATCTTTAGATTATGCAAGATATTATTTAGATACATACGGGAAAGATGATTATGATAAATTAATAAATGAATCTGAAAAGTGGAAGAAAAAAATTAATAAGCTAGGAAAGGTTTATATATTAAGTGAAAGTGACTTAGATAAGCATAATGATAGAATAGAAGGATACAAAATTGATCCTAGTAGATATATAGTTATTCTTCCTAAAGGGTATAATGGACATAAATTTCTAGATTATCTAAGAGATAATAAAATACAGGCTGAGATGAGTTTTTCAAGAGGAGTTGTTTTAATCCTGTCACCATTTAATACAGAAGAAGATTTTAAAATTATATACGAAACTATTTTAAATTTAGATATGAGAAATATGTCTAGAGAAATAGAGATAAAATATTCTAGAAATATACCTATTAAAAAATTTGAGCCTTATGAAACTTTTAAATTAAAAAGCAGATGGTGTGAAATAGAAAAGTGTGAAGGTTTAGTAGCTAAAGAATCAATAATACCATATCCTCCAGGAATACCTTTGGTTTGCCCAGGAGAAATAATATCAAAAGATGTTATAGCAATAGTAAGGGACTATATTATAAATAAAAAAAGTATAATTGGAGTAAATAATAATAAAATTCGGATTTTAGATATAAATTAATATAAATGATGAATCTATAATTTACTATAATCCTATTGGTATAAGCTTAAATATTGTGTTAAAATATATCTATTTAGAATAATATATATGATGATAATATGCGGGGAGGGATAGACAATTATATATGGAAACAAATATTGTAACCAAACCAAAGAATAAAGTTGATGTGAAAAAGCCTAAGAATTATAAAGTTGTTATGTATAATGATGATTATACAACAATGGAATTCGTTATTAATATACTGGTAGTTGTATTTAATAAAAAGTTAATAGATGCTGAGAAGATAATGTTAGATGTGCATGAAAGGGGTAAGGGAATAGCAGGAATATATAGTTATGATATAGCAGTTACTAAAGTTTCAACTGCAATGTCAATGGCTAAAGAAAAGGGCTTTCCGTTTAAGCTTACTGTAGAGGAGGCGTAAAATATGAAAATTACGAATGAAGTTAATTTGATATTACTTAAAGCATACCAAGAAGCAAAAGAGAAAAGCAGCGAATATATTACACCAGAGCATTTACTGTATGCTGCAACTTTTGATAAGAATGTAGAGTATGCTATTAAAGAATGTGGTGGAAGTTTAGAAAATTTAAGATATAATTTGGCAACTTACGTGAAAACATATATAAATAAAATTGGTCAAGGAGAACCACAAGAGAGCATAGAGTTTCAAAGAGTCATTTTAACAGCAAATGAACAAATTAAGTATAGCGGAAAAGATGCAATAGATGTAGATCATATACTCTCTGCAATTTTTAATCTAGAAGATAGTTATGCACGATATTATCTAGAGCAAGAAGGCGTTACAAGAAGAGATTTGCTATATTCTTTGTGTCATAGTATAGATGAAGATACTCGAAATTCTTATGATGATGAAATGCAAGAAAATTTTAAAGAAGATGAGAATGAATTTACTGAGAATGAAAGTAAAGAGAAAGTAGAGAAGAAAAAAGAAGATGCATTTCTTAATAAGTTTACAATAGACCTTATTAAGAAAGCTACAGAAGAAGAAAATGATCCATTGATAGGACGAAAAGATATTTTAGAAAGAAGTATACAGATACTCTGTAGAAGGATAAAAAATAATCCTATACATGTAGGCGAGTCTGGAGTTGGTAAGACTGCTATAACTTTAGGACTTGCAAAGTTAATAAGTGAAGACAAGGTGCCAGAAAAATTAAAAGGAAGTTCTATGTTTTCTTTAGATATTGGATCTGTTATAGCAGGAACTAAGTATAGAGGAGATTTTGAAGAAAGAATAAAAAGAGTTTTAGATTTGATTAGCAAACAAGATAAGCCAATTGTATATATAGATGAAATTCATAATATTGTAGGTGCTGGAGCGTTAAATGGTGGCGCATTAGATGCGTCCAATTTGTTAAAACCTTATCTTACAGAAGGAAAAATTAGATTTATTGGAGCTACTACTTTTGATGAATATAAAAAGTTTTTTGAAAAAGATAAAGCATTAAGTAGAAGATTTCAAAGAATAGATGTTAAAGAACCATCTATAAAAGAAGCTATACAAATATTAGATGGACTTAAAAAGAATTATGAAGAATATCATAATGTAAGTTATACAGATGAAGCAATCGGAGATGCAGTAACTCTAAGCGATAAGTATATTAATGACAGATATCTGCCAGATAAAGCTGTAGATATTATAGATGAAGCTGGAGCTTATGTTCGTATGCATAATGAAGATATGAATGAGCAGATTATAGTTGACAGAAAAACTATTGAGGAAATAATATCAAAGATTTGTAATATTCCAAAGCAAACTGTGGAAAGTAGCGAGATAAGTTCTTTAAAGCACTTGGAAAAGGACTTAAAGGAAAATATATTTTCACAGGATAAAGCCATTGAAGAAGTTGTAAGATGTATAAAGATGTCTAGATCTGGATTAAACGATGAAGATAAGCCAGTAGCATCTATGCTTTTTGTTGGGCCTACTGGAGTTGGAAAAACAGAGATTGCTAGATGCTTATCTAAAACTCTAGGAATAGATTTGATTAGATTTGACATGAGTGAATATACTGAAAAACATTCAGCTGCAAAACTCATAGGATCACCTCCAGGATATGTAGGTTATGAAGAAGGCGGACTTTTAACTGATTCAATAAGAAAAACGCCACATTGCGTATTATTACTGGATGAAATAGAAAAGGCACACCCGGATATTTTGGGTGTATTGCTTCAGGTTATGGATTATGCCACACTTACTGATAATAAAGGCAGGAAAGCTGATTTTAGAAACTCAATAATAATAATGACCTCTAATGCTGGAGCTAGAAATATAGGTAAAAAGCTTATTGGCTTCGGAGATAGGGAAGTCAAAGGTGAAGCTATAATGGAAGAGGTTAAAAAGTTCTTCACACCTGAATTTAGAAATAGACTGGATAAAATAATAGTATTTAATGGAATGACTGATATTATGGCAGCAAATGTTGCTAAAAAGCAATTAAATAACTTTAAAGATAAATTGAATTCTAAAAATGTTGAAATAGAATTTAGTGAAGAATGTGTAAATCACATTGCTAAAATAGGAACATCAGAGGAATTTGGGGCAAGAGAAATAGCAAGAGTTATAGCTTCGAATATAAAACCATTACTTGTTGATGAAATTTTATTTGGAAAGCTAAGCGAAGGTGGAAAGTGTGTAATTGATTCTGTAAATGAAAAATTTGAGTTAAAGATCAATTAAATCTACTTAAAGTAATGTGATTCATTATTATATATGTAAAAATAAATGTAAAAGAGTCCTAGTCCTATGTAATATCATCTGGAGAGATTACATGATAATTAAATATAAACTATATAATAATATGTTTTTGAATAAAAATTATGAAGACAGACATAATATTAAATGACAAAAAGAAATTTTTAAGCAAAAAGAGGAGGTGAACTATTGCAAAGTTATTTTAACTTGAGCAATGGAACATTAGAATGGAAGATAAGACATTAATATGCAAAGATTGTGGAAGAGAGTTCGTTTTTACTGTAGGAGAACAAGAATTTTATAAGGAAAAAGGTTTTGAAAATGAACCAGTAAGATGTCCTGACTGCAGGAGAGCTAGAAAGCAACAAAACAATAGAAGATAGAAAGTAATAAATTTTCTATTGATCGAGTAAGAAGCATAAGAGTGATTAAATCTTATGCTCCTTTTTATTTCCGTATGATATAAATATATTTTTTAGGGTCAATTTTAGTTAATTCAATAGAATATTCTGCATTTAAATAAAAAAATATAAAAAATATATTGAATTTTTTATACTTTTGCTAGTATAATATAAAGAAAGATTTGAATAAAAAGTGATTTGATTTTTCGTATAATCTTTTTTATTTAAAATTTTATAGTCATATTGGATAGTAATTTTAAAAATAAAGTTTTAAAGATAGTGATAAGGAAGAGTATATAAATGGTAAACTTTTAAGAGAGCTAGAGGTCGGTGGAATCTGGTAAGTATCCTTTATAGAAGCAGCCTTTGAATTTTATAGCTGAGAAATAAAAATTTTTAGAAAATAAGAATTTTTAATTAGGCTATAACGTGTTCCTCACGTTATAGAGGTGGAGTATAATATGTACTCTAGCTGAGTGAACAATTTTTAAGTTGTTTATTAGGGTGGTACCGCGAAGTAGTTCTTTCGTCCCTTGTGTGGGATGGAGGACTTTTTTTATTTAATTATATTAAAATAAGGGGGGTATTTTCAATGGAGGAGATACTTGAGATATTAGAAAAAAATAGCAGATACAGTGATGAACAAATAGCAGTTATGACAGGTAAAACTGTTGAAGAAGTTAGAGAAGCAATAAGAGATTATGAGGAAAAAAGCATTATAGCAGGTTATACAACGCTTATAAATTGGGAAAATACAGGTAGTGAAACAGTAACAGCGTTAATAGAAGTTAAGATAACACCGCAGAGAGGTGTTGGATTTGATAAAGTTGCAGAAAGAATATATAAATTTTCAGAAGTTAAAGCATGTTACTTAATGTCTGGAGGTTTTGATTTAACGGTTATTGTTGAAGGAAAGACTATGAAGGAAGTTGCTCTTTTTGTATCAGAAAAACTAGCAGTGCAAGAATATGTATTAAGTACAGGTACTCACTTTGTATTGAAGAAATATAAAGATCATGGAAAGATATTTAAAGAAAAGAAGATAGAAGATAGGGAGGCAATATTTATATGAGATTAGAAGACATGATTTTAGACAACGTAAAAAATATGCCTCCGTCAGGAATAAGAAAATATTTTGATATAATAAATGAAATGGATGACGTTATTTCTCTAGGTGTAGGAGAACCAGATTTTGTAACTCCGTGGAATGTAAGAGAAGCTGGAATTTATTCTTTAGAGCAAGGACATACTCATTATTCTTCGAATGCAGGATTTATTGAGCTTCGTAGTGAGATATCAAAGTATCTTCATAGAAGATTTAATCTTAACTATAATCCAGAAGATGAAATAATAGTTACTGTTGGCGGAAGTGAAGGAATTGATATAGCACTTAGGGCATTAGTTGGGCCTGGAGATGAGGTTATAGTTCCAGAGCCAAGCTTTGTTGCATATAAGGGATGTACTGCATTTACTGGAGCAACAGCTAAGGTTTTGAACCTTAAAGCAGAAGATGAATTTAAACTTACTCCTGAGGATTTGGAGAAAGCAATTACACCTAGAACAAAGGTAGTTATAATACCGTTTCCTAATAACCCAACAGGTGCAATAATGACTAGAGATGAACTAGCAGGAATAGTAGAAGTTCTTAAAGATAAAAATATTATTGCAATTTCAGATGAAATATACTCAGAACTCTGCTATGGAGAGAAACATGTTTCAATAGCATCTTTTCCAGAAATGAGAGATAAGACTTTAGTTATAAATGGATTTTCTAAATCATATGCTATGACAGGATGGAGACTTGGGTATATCTGTGGACATCCGATTCTAATAGAAGCGATGAAGAAAATTCATCAATATGCTCTTATGTGTTCACCAACAACTGCTCAGTATGCAGCAATTGAAGCTTTAAAAAGTGGTGATAGAAGTGTAGAAGAAATGTGTAAGGAATATAATAGAAGAAGAAGAGTTCTATTGGATGGATTTAGGAAGATGGGATTAGAGTGTTTTGAGCCTCTTGGAGCATTTTATTTATTTCCAAGTATTAAATCTATGGGTATAACATCGGATGAATTCTGTGAACAACTGCTTATAAATGAAAAAGTATTAGTTATTCCGGGAAATGCTTTTGGTGATTGTGGAGAAGGATTTATAAGAGTTTGTTATGCGTCATCAATGGAAGATATTATGGAAGCATTGAAAAGAACAAAGAGATTTCTTGATAAATTGAGAGAGAAATAATAAAAATGGAGTGGTTTAAGTATAAAAATACTTTAGATCACTCCTTTAATATATACCTAGAGAAGAGTGAAATAAAATTATATTAATAAAAAAAGTTTGTAAATATACATATCATAAATTATACTAGTATAGACATAGAATGGCTTAAACTGAAGATAAATGGCACGTAGTATTGATAAATATTATAGTGAAATCAATAAAACTATGAATATTGACATCATATTCCTAATATATTATTATAAGTGTGGAAGCGATACCATAAATAGTTCGACTTTAAAAATAACTTGGCTTAAAGCCTTAGAAATTAAGAATTTAAGTTGTAAATTAATCTGGTCTATAAATAATAGTATTTCACGATTTAGTTTTAATAATGGAATAAATTTTGATGGATTATGAAAAAAATTTGACGAGGTGGGGTGTTATGTCAGTTACTATAAATGATATTGCGAAAAGGGCTAAAGTATCCTCGGCAACAGTTTCAAGAGTTCTTAATAATTCAGGTTATGTAAAAGAAGAAACTAGGCAAAGAATATTAGTCGCAATAAAAGAAATGAATTATACACCGAGTGCAATTGCAAGAAGTTTGTCGAAATGCGAGACTAATACTATAGGAGTTATCGTTCCAGATATAACTAATGCATATTTTGGAGAAATTATAAAAGGAGTAAGTGAGAGAGCAGAAAGAAATAATCTGAATATAATTTTGTTTAATACAGATAATTATTTAGAGAAGGAAGTGCGTGCTCTTAAATTGCTTAAAGAACAAAGAATTAAAGGAATTATAATGACTCCAGGATTTGGTGAAGAAAAGTTTAATGAAAATTATATTAAAACAATAAATACTTTAAATATTCCTATAATATTAGTTTCGGCTGATGTTAAATTTACAAAGTTAAATGGAGTTTTTGTAGATAATATAAAAGGTGGATTTGAGGCAACAAACCTGCTAATTAAAGAAGGTCATACTAAGATTGGAATAATGACAGGATTATTGAGTTCAGAACCAGTAATGGATAGATTAGAGGGCTATAAAAGAGCGCTAAAAGAAAATGATATTGATTTTTGCAGTAAATATGTTTTATATGGAGATTTTAAATTAGATAAGGCATATGAATTAACTAAAAAATTACTTAAAGAAAAAGACCGTCCTACAGCATTAGTTGTTTGCAGTAACATGATGACGATGGGAGTTATAAAAGCTCTAAAAGAAGAGGATAAGGATATTCCTAGGGACTTGGCTATAGTGGGATTTGATAAAATTGACTTTTTAGATATGGTAGGATTAAATATTACATATATGGAAGATTGTCCAATTGAGCTGGGCAGGTCCTCCATGGATATGCTGTTTGATATTATTAGCAGCAATGAGGATGATAGTGTAAGAAGAAGGATCATTGCACCACAAATTGTAGTTAAAGGTTCAGAGAAAAAGATATAAATTTATATATACGCTGCAAAAGTAATTCTTCATCGTAATTTAAAAAAAGATTGCAAGAATTTTAGTGGTAATTGTGCATTGTGAATTACAACATATATACATAGTTACAAGTTGAATACATATTCGTAATATTAAAGTCAACATAATTATAAATATAATTAATTAGAAGAATATTTATAATAACTGTTTTATTAAATTTAAATCGTGGATATTATCCATGAGTTTAAATATTAATTCTTATATTTTAGGAGGAAGGTTAATGAAAAAGAGATTATTATCATTATTAGCAGTTTCAGCAATAACAGTAACGTTATTCGCTGGATGTGGATCAAGTGGAAGCGGTACTAGTACAGCTGACAAAGGAAGCAGCAATGCAAAAGAATATCAAGTTGCTATGGTAACTGATACAGGTGGGGTAAATGACCAATCGTTTAATCAATCTTCATGGGAAGGCCTACAAAACTTCGAAAAAAACAATAAGGGTGCAAAAGTTAGTTACTTAGAATCTAAGCAAGAATCTGATTATGCTACTAATCTAGATAAAGTTGTAGATAGCGGCAATAAATTAGTTTGGGGTATTGGTTTTGCAATGTCAGATGCAATAACAAAGGCAGCAAAATCAAATCCAGATGTTAACTATGCTATAGTTGATAATTCATATGGAGATGATACTCCAGCTAATGTTACAGGAGTTATGTTTAATGCACAAGAACCTTCATTTATAGTTGGATATATAGCAGCTAAAACAACAAAAACAGGTAAAGTTGGATTTGTTGGTGGTATAAAAAGTGGAATTATAGATCAATTCCAATATGGATACCAAGCTGGTGTTCAATATGCAGCAAAAGAATTAGGTAAAGATATTACTGTAGATGTTCAATATGCTGAAAGTTTCTCTGATGCATCAAAGGGTAAAGCAATCGCAAATAAAATGTTCTCTTCAGGATGTGATATTGTATTCCACGCAGCAGGTGGAGTAGGTGTAGGTGTAATTGAAGCAGCTAAAGAAGCAAATAAGTTTGCAATAGGTGTTGACCGTGACCAAGCATATTTGGCTCCTGACAATGTATTAACATCAGCATTAAAACTTGCAAATGTTGCAGTTGAAAATCTTTCAAAAGAAGCTATGAGTGGAAATAAAATCGGTGGAAAAACATATACTTATGGTTTAAAAGAAAATGCAGTAGGAATTCCAACTGAAAATAAAAACATGGATCCAGAAGTTTATAAGGCAGCTATGGCAGTCCAAGACAAAATTAAGAACGGTGAAATAGTTCCACCTTATAATGAAGATACATTTAAAAGCTTCGGTAAATAAGGATAATTAAATAATATATGTGTGACAATGATAAATTTACATTTAAAGTTCTAGGAAGCTATGTGCAATGGCTTAAGGCTAAAATGCAGAAAATGAATTGTAATATATATATGGCAGATATGAAATAGGGATGGCTTTGCTAGCTAGTGATTCACTGTTAGCAAAGCATATTATTAATTAAGGGAGGACTTGGTATGGAAATTAGCAAACAATATGCAGTGCAGATGCGTGGAATTACAAAAATGTTTGGTTCATTCTGTGCCTTAGATGATATCAATATCGATATTAAAAGAGGTACAATTCATGCACTATTAGGAGAAAATGGAGCAGGTAAGAGTACACTGATGAATATACTTTACGGATTATATCAAGCTGACCGAGGAGAAATATATCTTAATGGTGAAAAGATAAATATTAAAAACCCTAATATAGCCATTGAAAATGGAATAGGAATGGTTCACCAACATTTTATGTTAGTTGAAAATTTTACAGTAACACAAAATATAGTATTAGGTAGTGAAATTACAAGTAAATTTGGCATATTAGACATGAAAAAAGCCCGCGCGGAAATATTAAATATTGTTAAAAAGTATGGATTAGAAGTAGATCCAGATGCAAAAATTGAAGATATTTCAGTGGGTATGCAACAACGTATTGAGATATTAAAAGCCTTATATCGTGGAGCTGATTTATTAATATTAGATGAACCGACAGCAGTGCTTACTCCTCAGGAAATTCAGGATTTAATAAAGATTATGAATAATCTTGTAGCAGATGGAAAAACAATAATTATAATTACACATAAATTAAAAGAAATAAAGGAATCTTCTGATGTCTGTACAATAATACGTAGAGGGAAATATATAGATACTGTTAATGTTAAAGAGATAACAGGATCAGAGCTTGCCACAATGATGGTAGGTCATGCAGTTAAGTTAGTTGTTGATAAAGAGCCTGCAAAACCAGATGAAGTTGTCTTTGAAATAGATAATTTAACTGTAAAAGATGAAAGAAAGTTAGATGCAGTTAAAAACTTATCACTTAAAGTACATAAAGGTGAAATTGTTGGTATTGCTGGAATTGATGGCAATGGACAAAAGGAATTAATTGAAGCAATTACATGCCTAACAAAATGTGAAAGCGGTACCATTAAAATAAATGGAGTAGAGATACAAAATACTACAACAGAAAATGTTATTAAGAATAAAGTATCAACAATACATGAAGATAGACAAAAGCGAGGACTTGTATTAGATTTCAGTGTTGCTGATAATGTAGTTATAGAAAAATATAAAAGTGAACCATATTGCAAAAATGGTTTCTTAAATAAAGACGAAATTATATCTCATACTAAAGATATGATAAAACAATATGACATAAGACCTGACAATTGTGAATTAATTCCTGTTAGAGGTTTATCAGGAGGAAATCAGCAAAAAGTTATAATTGCAAGAGAAGTGGCTAATGATCCAGACTTATTAATTGCAGTACAGCCAACTCGTGGACTTGATGTAGGAGCAATTGAATATGTTCATAAAACATTAATAAGGGAAAGAGATAAAGGCAAAGCGGTTTTGTTAGTTTCGTTTGAACTTGATGAAGTTATGAATGTTTCTGATACTATAGCTGTAATTTATGCAGGGACTATTGTAGATACATTTAAGCAGGGAGAAGTTGATGAAAATACAATAGGTTTATTAATGGCAGGAGGTAAAAGAAATGAAAACAGTGGCAAAGATTCTTAAAAAACCAGTTACTTCAACATTCATTGCAATATTTTTTGGTTTTGTGGTTTCTGCAATAGTTCTTGGTGTTGCAGGATATAACTCAATAGATGCTTTTAGCGCACTTTTTAATGGAATTTTTTCAAAACCTAAATATATATC
>NZ_JAKJJX010000029.1:0-88461 GCF_022320765.1 Clostridium sp. YIM B02569
GAAAGTTAAGGTCTATAGCGCCGATGGTACTGCATGGGAGACTGTGTGGCAGAGTAGGACGTTGCGAGGTAAGTATTAAAGATAGTCATTATGACTGTCTTTTTTTTATACAGAAATTATGAAATAAATAGTATATTTATCATAAGAAGGAGTGCTTTAATTGTATATAAGTGAAACAAAGATTGTAGTAAGATATGCAGAAACAGATAAAATGGGAATTGTTCATCATTCTAATTACTTTATTTGGTTTGAGGCAGGGAGAACTGATTTCATAAAAGGAAGTAATATAAGTTACAGTGAAATGGAGGAAAATGGCATACTAATACCTTTAGCTGAAAGTAATTGTAAATATATTATAGGAGCAAAATATGAAGATGAATTAATCATAAAAACATGGGTTAAGCAACTAACACCTGTTAAGGTAGAGTTTAATTATTCAGTTATCAGAGAAAATGATCAAAAAGAAATTGCTAAAGGAAGTACATTACATGTTTTTGTTAACAATGACTTTAAGATAATTAACTTAAAGAAGGTAAATAAAGAAATATTCAATAAGTTAGAATCTTTAATATAAAATATATCGTGTGAATCTAGAAGATCATATCTTAAATTAAGAATTTTAGATATGATCTTTGTTTTGTAGCAGGTCTATTCATTAACCAATACTTTTACGATTTCTCCAATATAAATTGTATGATAATCTTTTTCAGGATAAATTTTCTCATCAAAAGAAGGATTATCAAAGTTCTCAGGTTTAATTTCTGTATGATACATCTTTTTGCATACTACCACCATTTTTGCTTCTTTAAAGTAAGTATTATTCTCATCAAAAATTGGAGTTAAATTTGCTTTTTCAACTTTGTTATTATCTCTTCCAGAAAGACTTCCACAAATATTTAAAGCTTTTCTATAATCTTCGCTAAAAAATGATAATGTAAATGTATCATTTGAATCTACAAATTGTTTTGTGTAACGTCCAGGTCTAATGTATACAGTAGCTGAGTTTTTACCCCAGAATACGCCTAGTCCTCCCCAACTTGCGGTCATGGTATTGAATTTATTTTCAGTACCAGCTGTGATTAATAACCATTCGTGTCCGATGAGAGTGAATGGATTTATATTTAGGTTTTTAATTTCAATTTCTTTGAATGACATATGCTTGCCTCCTATAAATTTTTTTATTTAATAATTTATACTTATTTTAAAGCTATTAGAATAAAAGTTCAATTACATAATTTTTAATTTTATATAATTACTTAAATCACTTTTTTAGGAAATCGATAAGTGTTTTAGCGGCTATTGACAGATTATTTGAATTTTTATAGATCACACCTATGTATCTGGGAGGGATCTCATCTTTTAGAGGAATTTCTAAAAGGATTTTATTTTCAAGCTCATCATTTAAAAACTCTTTTATAACAGAAGTAATACCAAGTCCCATTTTTGCGCATTCAATTAAAAAATCCATATTGCTGGCTTCAATATCTGGAATGATATTGATATTATGTTTATTAAAATAGCTTTCTATATGTTCTCGTGTAGCGTTAGGATTTTCAAGAAGCATAAAAGATCCTTCAGCTAATGTATCATCAGCAGAATTCAAGTTTAGTTTTTCTAAATAAGTACCACTTGCTACTAAGATATCTTGAATTTTGCAAAGTCTTATAAAATTAAGATCATCTTGGGTGGAAGTAGTACCGATTATGCCTAAATCTAACTTCTCTTCTTGAACTAACTTTATTGTATCCAAAGTAGGTTTATTTATTATCTTGGTCTTAAAGTAAGGATATTCTTTTATAAATTCCCGAAATCTAGGTAAAAAATAATTTTTCCCAATGGTTGTGCTTACACCCAAGTTAATTGTACCAGTTTCTTTATTTTTTAGCTTTTCCAAAATATTCTCTCCAAGGTTAAGTTTATCAAAAGCATTTTCTATGTGATTAAATAATATTTTTCCTTCTGGTGTTAGGGTCACACCTTTTGAACTTCTCGAAAATAAGGTTACATTAAAAGAATTTTCTAGTGTTTTTATTGATTTACTTACAGCAGGTTGAGAAACAAAAAGAATTTCAGCTGCACGGGATATATTCTTACATTTGGCCACTGTGAGAAAGACTTTATAAAGATTTAGATCAAAAATCATAGTATAACTCCTAATTATAGTATTCATAACTAATATATATTTTTATTATACATTAAGACAAGCTAAAATAGTAATAAGCTAGAAAAATATTTGAATTTATATTAAAAATATAAAAGAAAGGAAGAATATATTATGAAGATTGGAATAATTGGAATGGGAGCGATAGGTGGGTATATTGCTGCTATGCTTTGTAGAAGTAAAGAAAATGTTAATGTTGTAGCTTATGGAAAAACATTAAATAAAATAAAGACTGATGGAATTTCATTGAAAAGTGAAATAAATGGAAGTTTTACTGTTTTTCCTACACTTGCAACAGATGATTCAGATGAAATTGGTGTTGTTGACATTATCTTTGTTTGCGTAAAAGGATATTCTTTAAAGGCGGCAGCAAAAGCAATTTTACCTATGGTAGGTGATCATACTTTAATTATTCCTATAATTAATGGGGTAGACGGCGGAAATAAGTTATATTCTTACTTAAGAAAAGGAAAAGTAACAGATGCTATTATGTCAATTAGCTCAAAAATTGAAGGTGATGGAGTTATTAAGCATACTAGCCAAAATACTAGAATATTTATATCATCTAATAAAAAACGCCCTATGTATAAAAGAGATTTAGAACGGATCTATAATGTTTTAACTAAATCAAATATTTTATGTGAGGTAAGAAGAGATGCAGAAATTTTTGCATGGAATAACTACGTATTTAATTGTGCTTTTAATGTAACTGATTCATATTACGATGTGAAAGTAAAAGGAATATTAGAAGATAAAATGAAATTTGAAACATTTTGTAATGTAGCAAAGGAATGTGAAGAAGTTGCTAGAAGTAAGGGAATAAATCTTCATCCTAATATTTATGAGAATGCAATAAGTACACTAAAAAGCTTATCTAAAAAAAGTATAAGTTCAATGCATAGAGATGTAGTATCTGGAAAAAAATTTGAGCTTGAATTATTTTGTGGCGATTTATGTAGGATGGGAAAAGATTTGGGAGTTCCTACCCCTTATACTCAAAAAGCTTATGAAAAGCTAAGAGTTTTACAACCTGTGTAAGATATTCTGAAACACATATAATAGGTATGTAAAGCATTTTCTTAAATAATTCATTTATAGTTCACGAATATGATTATTTAGTTTAAAATAAGATTGATCATTAAAAATTCACTAGTGTGTTATAATATTAGCAACTATAATAGTTTATTATTTTGACTTATTTACGGAGGTGAATTTTTAGTGTGATTTAACTCTTGCACTAAGATATATTATGGATTATAAAAATAAAGTATGCATAATTACTGGAGGAGCTTTAGGGATAGGAAGATGTTTAACAAGAGAATTTTCAAATGTCGGTGCTAAAGTTATCTTCATTGATAAAAATAAAGAAGCAGGGAATGAAAATGTAGAATATATAAAAAGAAAAGGTGGAGAAGTTGAATTCTTTTTAGGCGATATTGCAGAAGAGGATACTTTATATAAGTTTGCAGAGTTTATAATAAAAAAATATAAAAATATAGATTACCTCATTAATAATGCTTGTATTAATAAAAAAGGAATTATTTCTAAATGTTCATATGAAGATTTTAATTATGTACTTAAAGTTGGAGTAACCGCGCCATACATATTAACCCAGTTACTTATGAATAATTTTAATAAAAATGGTGCAATTGTAAATATTTCATCTACTAGAGCCTATATGTCACAATCTGATACAGAAAGTTATACAGCTGCTAAAGGCGGAATTTTGGCATTGACTCATGGTCTTTCTAATAAAGTCAGGGTGAATTCGATTAGCCCAGGTTGGATTGATACAGGTGCTTATTATGATGAAGAATATGTACCAAAGTATAGTGAGAGTGATTTATTGCAGCATCCATCAGGCAGAATAGGGAATCCAAAAGATATAGCGAGAGCAGCTATGTTTTTGTGTAATGAAGAAAATAGCTTTATTAATGGAGAAAATATTAATATAGATGGCGGAATGACAAAACTTATGATATATAACGATGATAATGGATGGAGATATGATAATAATTAGTATTTAATACGTTATAAAAATATTTTAAATCTTATGTATATAGAAGTTATTTTCTATATGCATAAGATTTTTTTTTCGGATTTACATATTTATAATTAGGTGCTGGAATAAACTTCAAATATAAAACATAGTATAAAGTAGAGTAACTAAAGGAGGAATAAGAGATGAATTTTTTACTTACTAAACTAAATGATACTTTTAGGGATAAGAAAGCCTATTTTTTCATTGTACTGATAATGTTTTGTTTAGGAATATCTTTTGGGCTTTACACTGTTAAATATATGGGGGAATCAGATAAAACGGATTTAACAAATTATTTTTTTAGTTTTACTAATTCTATAGGTAGCCATCCTATCAATTATGGAAATTTATTATTCGAGGTTATAAAGAAAAATATACTAATTATTATACCTATATTTATATTAGGTTTAACTTTTTTTGGAGCTCCTGTAATATTAATTTTGGACTTATTAAAAGGTTTTACATTAGGGTATACTTTTTCTTTCATGATAACTACTTTTCAAGGAAAAGGGATTGGACTAGCCTTAATATCTATTGTTCCTCAGAATTTAATATATATTCCATGTTTCATAGCATTAAGTGTTATTAGTTTATCTATGTCTACAGAAAGGTTTAAGGGAAGATTTTTCAAACATGGAAAGATAAAAGATCCTTTTTTAGATGGTGTATTAAATAAATTAATTGTCATCCTAATATTATTTACAATAGGCATATTAATTGAAACTTATATATCACCATCTTTGATAAGATTTGTGGCTAATAAATTCTATTTATAAAACAAAAGATGATTTTAAATAAGGAAAGAAAAATGACGATTTGGTCGAATGCTAATCATAATCAATGGTATAGGAGTTAATAATGATAAATAGTATAAATAATTATAAAAATTATTTGTTTGAGAGTGGTAAAAGTGAGAATACTATATATGCATATGTAACAGATGTTAGTCTCTATTTAAAATTCTTAAATAGAAAAAAGATAGACTTATATGAAAGTGATAAATCAACGGTTATGTCATATATACAAAATCTCACTAATCAAGGAAAATCAGAAAGATCTATAAATAGAATAGTTATAAGTCTAAGGAATTTCTATTCATATTTGAAAAGTGAAACTTTAATTAAGGAAGTTCCTAAAATTGAATATAAGAGTTCAAAAAATAATAGAAAATTGCCACAAATTTTGACCATTGAAGAAGTAGATAAGATAATTAGAATAGTGGAAAAAGACTGCTCAAAAGGAATTCGTGATAATGCATTGTTAGAGTTAATGTACGCTACTGGAATGAAAGTTTCAGAACTTATTGGATTAAATGTAGATGATGTTAATCTTGATTTAAATTTTGTAAAATGTACAGATAACAAGCATTATGAAAGGCTTATTCCTATAGGAAGAAGCGCTTGTAAAGCATTAACAGAATATTTAAGCATAAGATATAAGATTGCACAATGCGGTGTGTCTAATCTTTTTGTAAATCTAAATGGTAATAAGCTCACAAGACAGGGTATCTGGAGAATTGTTAAAGAATACTCTAGAAAAGCTGGTATAGATAAAGACGTTAATTTAAACACTTTCAGACATTCATTTGCTGTTCATCTTCTTCAAAATGGAGCAAATGTTAGGGCTGTTCAGAAGTTACTCGGTAATCAGGTATTAACATATATGGATACGTACTATGAGATAATCAATAATGATAAAATAAACTATATATACATGCATACTCATCCAAGAGCTTGAGAATAGTTATTTGTACAAGAAATTAATTAAAAATATTACGGGAGTTTCCACCCGTTTGCCACCACTTATCAAATTGGTGGCAAGTTTTATTTAAGGATGAATTTTTGTATTTGTAGATTAATATTTATTTATTAAAATTTACAGAAGGAATATTCCAACTTTTGTATAATTAACTTATATGAGAGGAGGCGATATTTATGGTCAAAAAGGAAAGGTGCATATGGATAGCGTAGCCTTTATATACAATTAGTTATATAAGAGGAGGAAGGATTAATGTTATTAAGTTCAATACAGAAATGCTCTAAGTGTGATATAAGTTTTGCATGGGAATACACGACTCCAGAAACAGAAAGAGTATTGAATTTTGAAGGAGAGACTTCATCAATAGCTAGTGCTAAACTAGTAAGTGCTAAAGAAGGGAAATATGATATTAAAGTGAAATGTCCCGAATGTAAAGCTTTAAATAAGTTTTATATTATTGTGCCAAGGTGTAATAATGAGAAATGATATAGAGAGTAAACTTAACTAAGAACTCTAGAAATAGGGTTCTTTTTGACGTTATAAAATTTTATTTTAAATTGATATAGAAAAAGTATAGAAGTAACCTAATAATAATATTTATAGATGATTGTGGTTATAGGTAATTAATGGTATAATCTTAAAAGCAATTTTAATTAATGATAGATGGGGGATGAATTTTTTATGCATTCAGCAAGTACTACAATATTAAGTGCCATACTAATTATAGTATATTTAATATTATCAATAGTAATATTCGCTTTATCAATTTATGCATTTATATTATTTATAAAGCTAGCTAATAGAGGTATAAGAGCGCTTGACATTTATATAGGAGAAAAAGAAGGACATGCAAAGGGAGATTATTATATAAATAGCAATAAATATGAAAATTATTAATAATTATCAATTTTATTGAGAGCATATATAAGCAGGTGAGATAATGAATGATAAAGAAATTGATGATATGTTTTTTAAAATTTATGATTACGAGTGGCTTGACAATCAATATAAAGAAGTAGCTAGAAAGTCGTCAGCGTATATTGGCTTTAGATTGTATATAAAGCTTAAAACACTTATCACTTCGGTTTTAAATATAAAAATATGATATTTATTATAAATAAGATAAACTGTAATAATGCTTTAGCATTATTATTTAAAACTATAAAAACAAAGAGCAACATACATAGGGGTAATATGAATGTTGCTCTTTGTTTTTTATATTATAGGGTAAATATTTATGAAAAAAAGATTTTATTAACTTTATGTACTTATTTTAGTATATCATTGTGTCAGTATGATGGCAGACTAAAAAAATAAAAGAAAAATTATAAATTTCTTAATAGCGGTTTTGGATTTGAATAAATTATTTATGGTTATTTTAAAGTAATATGGAATTAGAATACTAATTGATAATAGTATTGTACATGCTGAGTTAGTATATACTATTAGTAACATATATTAGAGCTTGTAAATAGCTAAATTAGCATAAATAATGTCGTATATTGTAGTGAAGTGATTTTTATGGAAAAGTATACAATAAAACGACAGAAAATATATAGATTATTACAAAAAATTACATAATTTATATTTAAGTCGAACTTCTGTGCAATAAGTAAAACAAATATGATATACTTATAAAAATGTGAATTAATCTAGCTATAGGAGGAAATAAATATATGAGAAAAAATTATAGGTATAATAAAAGTAAAGATAATAACATAAAAAAAGCTAGAATAATTATTTTATTTATGACTATAGTTTTTTTAATAGTCGGAGGTAGCTCTCTCATTGCAGCGAAGTTTTCCAAAAATAGACAAGAAGTACAAGCACTTGATGACACTAAGCAAAGTGGAGATTCAGATTCAAATTCAAATGATAAAAAGGATAACCGAGATTCTCTGAATGTTGAGAGTAATTCAGAAGTAGAAGATTCTTCATTTATTGAAAAGTATTTGAATCAGCAAATGAAGGGGCAAAAGCCAGATGGAGCAGACGGTAAGAAAGTAGTATATTTAACATTTGATGATGGTCCATCGGAAACAGTTACACCTCAAATACTAGATATTTTGAAGTCGGAGAATGTGCATGCAACATTCTTTATTGTGGGAAAATCACTAGATAAAGATGAGAACACTAAAAATATAGTTAAACGAGAATTATCTGAAGGAAATTCTATAGGTAATCATACTTATTCACATAATTATAATTATTTATATCCAAATGGAAAGATAAACTTATCGAATTGTATGTCTGACATTGAAAAAACAAATGAGTCTCTAAAAAAGGTTTTAGGAGAAGATTTTTCAACTAGAGCTATTAGATTTCCAGGTGGGCATATGACTTGGAAGAATAAAGATTCAGTTGGTATGGATACTATGGACAAGGCTTTACATGAAAAAGATTATCATCAAATAGATTGGAATTCATTATCTCAGGATGCGGAAGGTGCACCTAAGAATGCAGAGCAATTAAAGCAGGAAGTTATAAAAACTACAGCAGGAAGGGAAAAGGCAATAATTTTGATGCATGATACTTACGGTAAAGAAGAAACAGCAAAAGCATTACCAGGAATTATAGAATATTTAAAACAACAGGGATATGAATTCAAGGTTATTAAATAGTATTTATTAAGAAAAAGATGAATTTAGAAATTATATTAAAATTCACCTCTTTCTATTTATATAAGAAGATTATTGTAGTCTTGATTTGCAGTTTTATACAAAGGTGATGGAAAAGTTAACTTAAGCTTATCCATCACCTTTTGTATATTCACATAAATTTAAAATGGGACTTTTTAATTATATATATAGTAGTAAATGACTTAAGTCTAAAAATAAAATAGATTGTCATTTGGAAAGTTGAGATATACACTAGTGTTTAGAGAGAAATTCATATTCTTTTTTTCTACCTTAAATTCAATCAATTTTGCATCTTTTTTAGTATTGTTTTTCATATATATAGTAAATTCAAAGGGGTTTTCTATAATAGTATCAATGGTATAAGGAAAAGTATTAATGTTTTCATTATTGTTTGTACATATTTCAATATCATGAGCTCTTATGCAGATATATTGGATATTGTCTGGAATTTCGTCATTAATAACATATTCGTGGCCCCAATTTTCAGCATAAATGGTATTTTTCCCAGTCTTTTTAGCTTTAGATATGTTTTTACATCCTGTTAATGTAGCTTCTGTAAGACTTTTAGGATGTTTAAATAAGTCTTTCTTTTCTCGATTTTCTAAAGAAACTCCATTTTCATAAACAATTATATTGTCGCAAACTCTATAAGCCTCAGCTATATCATGAGTAACAAAGATAACATTACCACTATAATCTTTTACTATAGACATTAATTCTTTTTCTAAATCATTTCTTAAATGTTGATCTAAAGCAGAGAAAGGCTCATCCAAAAGTAAAATATCAGGGGACGTTATAAGTGCCCTAGCTAAAGCTACTCTTTGCTGCTGCCCGCCAGATAACTGCCAAGGATAGCGTTTTTCGAGTCCACCAAGATGTAATCTTTCTATATATTCTTTGATTAAGGATTCCTTTTGATCTTTTTCCATCTTAGAAATGCCTATTTCAATATTATCAATTATATTCATATTAGGAAACAAAGCATAATTTTGAAATAGATAACCGATTTTTCTTTTCTGTGGAGTTAAATTAATTTTATTCTCTGAATCAAAAAAAATCTTATCATTTACAATTATTTTTCCTCTAGAAGGAGTAACTAATCCAGATATACATTTTAAACTCATACTTTTTCCGGATCCTGATGAACCTAAGAAACCTAGAACACCGCTTTTATGTTCAAAATTCACATTTAAATTAAATGAGGAAAGATGTTTTTCTATATTTACATATAATGACATTATCTAGCACCCCTTCCCATAAGCTTTAACTGAACTTCTGACCAATAGTTTAATATTAGAATTAGAAATAATGATAAAGTAACAATTATGATAACCCAAAGAATTGCTTTTTGCATATCTCCACCTTCGGCTGCAAAGAATATTGCAAGTGGCATAGTTTGAGTTTTTCCAGGAATATTACCTGCTAGCATAAGTGTTGCGCCAAATTCACCCATAGCTCTTGCAAAAGATAAAACTAGTCCACCTATAATACCTGGCATGGCTAATGGAATAGCGATTTTATAAAATATTTTAAATTCACTAAGGCCAAGAGTTCTGGCAGCAGAAAGAATATTAATATCTATTTGCTCAAAAGCAGAACGTGTGGTTCTATACATCATAGGAAATGAAACCACTATAGCAGCAATAACCGTAGCACTCCAGCTGAAAATTAAAGAAGTATTAAAGAGATCTAGTAGCTTTCCTATAGGACCATTTTTACCACAGATAAGCAATAAAAAGAAGCCTACAACAGTTGGAGGAAGAATTAAAGGTAAAGTAAATAACCCATCTATTATTCCTTTAGATTTTCCTTTGAAATTTGACATCCAATAAGAAACTATAATTCCTAAAAAGAATGTTATTACTGTTGATAATGTAGCAGTTTTTATAGAAATCCATAAAGGTGAAAAATCCATATTAATTCCTCCTTAAAAGTTAGACAAACTAAAAAATTGTCAAAAAATATAACATAATTCTGTAGCAGTCAATCTAAAAAATTTTAATTATAGTAGATTACAACTGTTAAAAATCAATGCAAAATAGAATAAATATATAATAAAATATTTAAATATGTTTTATATAGTCATGTTTGATAATGTTTAGTTCGGTTTTATTATGATTTTTATAATATTAGCATTAATTCTATAAAAATACAATAGTGTATTACATATGATTAATTTTGTTTTCTTATAGTAAAAAAATAATAGAAATATTATTAAAAAAGATAACTTGAAAATATTTACAATTTAATTGAAAAGATGTATGATATTACCATAAAAATAAATTTGGTATAAAAAATTTTTTTTAGGTAAGGAAATGATTTGTAGAATATATAGGAGATTAATTTAATAATAATATTTCAGAAGTGGATTTTATAGGCTGCTGAATATCATTACAAACAAAGTAGACAAGCATTTATTTCCGTTATAAATATGATTCCAAATAAAATATTAATTAAGATAGGGGAAGAGAATATGAATTTTGATCAAATTAAATCAAAGTCTGAAAACTATAAGGAGGATATGACCCAATTTCTTCGTGATTTAGTTGCAATACCTGGTGAAAGTGCAGAAGAAGAAGGTGTTATAAAAAGAATAGAACAAGAAATGAAAAGCGTTGGATTTGATAAAGTAGAAATAGATCCAATGGGTAATATTTTAGGATATATGGGTACAGGGGAAACTTTAATAGGCTTTGATGCTCATATTGACACAGTTGGTGTAGGAAACAGAGATAACTGGGACTTTGATCCATACGAAGGATATGAAACAGAAACTGAAATAGGTGGACGTGGTACTTCTGATCAATTAGGCGGAATCGTTTCATCTGTTTATGGTGCAAAAATAATGAAAGATTTAGGCCTTTTAAATGAAAAATACACAGCATTAGTTGTTGGTTCAATTCAAGAAGAAGATTGTGATGGACTTTGCTGGGAATATATAATCAAAGAAAGCAAAATCAGACCTGAATTTGTAGTTTCTACAGAGCCAACAGATGGTGGTATCTACAGAGGACAAAGAGGCCGTATGGAAATCCGTGTTGATGTTCAAGGAATTTCATGCCACGGTTCAGCTCCAGAAAGAGGAGACAACGCAATTTACAAAATGGCTGAAATATTAATGAACATTCGTGACCTTAACGAAAATGATGCAGCTGATAATAAAGAAATCAAGGGCTTAGTAAAAATGTTAGATGAAAAATATAACCCGGAATTTAAAGAGGCTAACTTTTTAGGAAGAGGTACTGTTACAACTTCTCAAGTATTCTATACTTCCCCAAGCCGTTGCGCAGTTGCTGACTCATGTTCAATTTCATTAGACCGTCGTATGACAGCAGGTGAAACTTGGGAAAGCTGTTTAGAAGAAATTCGTCAACTTCCAGCTGTTAAAAAATACAATGCAACAGTAAGTATGTATAACTACGATAGACCAAGTTACACTGGTTTAGTATACCCAATTGAATGCTACTTCCCAACTTGGGTAATTCCAGAAGATCATATTGTAACAAAAGCATTAGAAGAGGCATATAAAGGCCTTTACGGCACAACAAGAATCGGTGCTGGTGAAAATGAAGCAATGAGAAAAGCTCGTCCGCTTACTGACAAATGGACATTCTCTACAAACGGTGTTTCAATTATGGGACGTAATGGAATTCCTGTAATAGGATTTGGACCTGGTGCAGAAGCTCAAGCACATGCTCCTAATGAAAAGACATGGAAAGAAGATTTAGTAAAATGTGCTGCAGTTTATGCTGCTGTTCCAACTATATATACTTCAAATAAATAAATATTGTTAGCGAAAATTAAGGGGGATATTAAAATTATGAGTATTGTAGATAAATATGTTAATGCATTAAAAAGCTTAGAAATTGATCAAATGTATAAAAATGACTTTTTTCTTACATGGGAAAAAACTACAGATGAGTTAAAGGCAGTTTATGAAGTTGCAGATGCATTAAGAGAATTACGTAGAAATAACAAATCAACAAGATTATTTGATAGTGGACTTGGAATTTCATTATTCCGTGATAATTCAACACGTACTCGTTTTTCATATGCTAGTGCATGTAATCTTTTAGGTCTTGAAGTACAAGACTTAGATGAAGGTAAAAGTCAAGTTGCTCATGGTGAAACTGTAAGGGAAACAGCTAACATGATTTCATTTATGGCTGATGTCATCGGAATTCGTGATGATATGTATATTGGAAAGGGAAATAAATATATGCATACAGTTGCTGATGCAGTAAAGGAAGGATATGAAGATGGAGTTCTTGAACAAAAACCAACATTAGTAAATCTACAATGTGATATTGACCATCCAACTCAAGTTATGGCAGATATGCTACATATCATACATGAGTTTGGTGGCATTGAAAATTTAAAGGGTAAAAAAATAGCTATGTCTTGGGCTTATTCACCATCTTACGGTAAACCATTATCTGTACCACAAGGGGTTATAGGATTAATGACACGTTTCGGTATGGACGTTTGCTTAGCACATCCAGAAGGCTATGAAGTAATGGAAGAAGTTGAAAATATAGCTCGTAATAATGCTAAGGAATCAGGTGGAACATTCACAAAAACTAATAATATGGCAGAAGCATTTAAAGATGCAGATATAGTATATCCAAAGAGCTGGGCTCCTTTTGCAGCAATGAAAGAACGTACTGATCTTTATTCAGAAGGCGATTCTGAAGGTATTAAAGAATTAGAGAAAAAACTTCTTGCTCAAAATGCAGAACATAAAGATTGGGAATGTACAGAGGAATTAATGAAAACAACTAAAGATGGAAAGGCACTTTATTTACATTGCTTACCAGCTGATATTAGTAATTTGTCATGTGAGAAAGGTGAAGTTGAAGATTCTGTATTTGACCGTTACAGAGTTCCACTTTATAAAGAAGCAAGCTATAAGCCATATATTATAGCAGCAATGATTCTTCTAGCAAAGGTAAAGAATCCTGCAGAAGTTTTAGAAAAAATGGCTCAAAGTGAGGATATAAGATTCAAGGGTTAGGAACTAATAAAAAAATATACACATTTAAAAAGAGCAGCTATGCTGCATATAAGAACATTTTATTTAAAAAGAGCAGCTATGCCGCATATAAGAATATTTCATGGCATATAATTTGAATTTTTATTTTCTTTCTAGTGCCTAAATATTTAAAAAGAGAATTGGAGGGATATATGGTGAGTAAGATTGTAATAGCGTTAGGAGGAAATGCACTGGGAGATACACTAGATGAACAAATGAAATCAGTAAAATTAACTGCTGAAAGTATTGTAGATTTAATCGAAGGTGGAAACCAGGTGGTTATTACTCATGGAAATGGACCGCAAGTGGGAATGATAAACTCAGCAATGGAGTTTGTTAAAAAATCTCAAATACCATTAACAATGTGCGTTGCAATGAGTCAAGGGTATATTGGATATGATTTGCAAAATGCGATTAGGGAAGAACTTTTATCACGTAATTTAAATAACCCTGTCACAACTCTCATTACTCAAACTCTTGTGGATCCTAATGATAACGCATTTTTAACCCCTACAAAGCCAATTGGAGGTTTTTATTCAAAAGAGGATGCTGAAAAATTAGAGAAGACTGGAATAGTGATGAAAGAAGATTCAGGTAGGGGATATAGGCAAGTTGTTTGTTCTCCAAAACCTATTGATATAATTGAAAAGGAAACGATTTTAGAGCTAGTATCGGCTGGAGAAATAGTTATTGCATGTGGTGGTGGTGGAATTCCAGTTATTCAAACAGAAAACAATCATTTAAAAGGTGTACCAGCAGTAATTGATAAAGATTTTGTAGCAGCATTGTTAGCTAAAGAGATAGATGCAGATAGTTTGATTATTCTAACAGCAGTAGAAAAAGTTGCTGTAAACTTTGGTAAACCAAATATTAAATGGCTGGATTCACTTACAGTGGAAGAAGCTAAAAAGTATATTAAAGAAGGCCAATTTGCACCAGGATCTATGCTTCCAAAAGTACAAGCAGCTTTAGAATTTGTTTCTTCAGGAAAAGGAAGGACTGCAATTATTACGCTTCTAAGTAAAGTACAGGATGGAATTCTAGGTAAAACAGGTACTCACTTTAAAATGTAAAGTTAAACTTATGCATTATGCTATAGATAACCCAACTAAGACCTGAACTTATGCATATAACTCGCCGAAATGAATAACATACTTTTGTTCCAGTTTCTAGGTAATTCTGATGGGATTCTAAGGCTATAAAGTTGCACCCAAAGTGCTAGCCTCAAAGGACAAGCTTTGAACTAGCACATTTGGAACAACTTATAGCCAAAGAATCACATCCATCAAAATTACCAATGAAACATTCCACAAAAATATATTACCCATTTCTAGTGGGGATATATTTCATAGTATAAATCTAACTTATAATTGGCTTATCTATATAGATATCCAAAACAAAACTTAGACTTATGAAATAACTCACTGAAATCATAAATATTTTGCTCCACAGCTAGCTGTTGGACATTGTACTCGTTGAGGATATAAGTTTAACTAGAGATTTAGGAGGAGAGGAATACAACTACATATAAGGAATAATCACAAAAATATCAGGCACAATCAAATAAATAACAAGTCTATTTGCCAGCCTATTTTCCATCATCCTACGTTGGCAAATTGACCTAATAGGCCCGCTATGAGGGCAATTCGCCTCCTTGCCTGATGAAAAATATCCATGGCAACTTTGGACTTGTTATTCATTTTCATGTGCCTAAAATGAAAGAAGTGCTTATGAATGATTATTATTAAGAATGGAACTATTGTGACTGAATCAGAAAGTTATTGTTCAGATATTATGATAGAAAATAATAAAATATCTTGTATTGGGGTAAATTTATCCAATGATAATGCAGAAATCATTGATGCTTTGGGAATGTATATAATTCCTGGAGCAGTGGATGTTCATACTCATATGGATTTGCAATCTGGAAATAGTCGATCAATAGACGACTTTTATACTGGAACTGTTGCAGCTGTTTGTGGTGGAACAACAAGTATTGTTGACCATGTAGCCTTTGGTCCTAAAAATTGTACTCTTCGCCATCAAATTGACGAATATCACAAATTGGCTAATGGAAAAGCAGTAATTGATTATGGATTCCATGGAGTAATACAGCATGTAAATGATGAGGTTTTATCTGAAATGGAGTCTTTGGCTAAAGAAGGAATTTCTAGCTTTAAGATTTATATGACATATGATTTTAAACTGGATGACGTCTCAATTTTAAAAGTATTAAAAAAAGCAAAAGAATTGGGAGTAATTATTGCTGTACACGCTGAAAACAATGATGTTATAAATTACCTTAGAGAAAATTATGTTTCAAATGGCTGTTTAGAAACAATATATCATGCAAAATCACGACCAGACCATTGTGAAGCAGAGGCAATTAGCAGAGTGCTACATCTTGCAGCATTGGCAGGAGATGCCCCAATTTATATTGTTCATATTTCTACTGAAAAGGGATTGGATGAGATAAGAAAAGCAAGAGCGCAGGGGCAAAAGAATATTTTTTCTGAAACTTGCACTCAGTACCTAACAATGACAGAGAAAAAATATCTTGAGCCAGACAATAATGGACTAAAATATGTAATGTCTCCACCTTTGCGTCAAAGTAATGATATTGCTGCTCTATGGAAAGGTGTACAAGATGGTGTAATTAATATAATTGCTACTGATCATTGTTCATTCAATCTAAAGGGTGACAAACAAAAGGGTATTAACGATTTTACAAAATGCCCTAATGGAGCTCCTGGCGTTGCTGAACGAGTAAGGGTAATTTTCTCTGAAGGCGTTATGAAAAAGAAAATTTCAATTAAGCGTTTTGTAGAACTTTTATGTACAAATCCTGCAAAGATTTATGGACTTTATCCTAAAAAGGGTTCTTTGATTCCAGGTGGGGATGCTGATATTACTATAATTAACCCAAATTCTGAGTATACTCTTACAAGAAGTATGCTTCATGGAGCTGTAGATTACACATGCTTTGAAGGCATGACATTAAAGGGAGATATTGATATTGTAATACAGAGTGGTAAAGTAGCTTATAAAAATAATAAGTTTTTAGGGAAAAAAGGTGATGGAAAATTTATTAAGAGAAAAGTAATTGAATAATAGTATATTGTTTATTTAATATATTAAGCACAGTGGCCACAATAGTTGGTTGTATGCTTTGAATTATAACAAAACATATTTATATTGTAATGTAAATATAAGATGATAAAGGAGATTTAAACATGAATGTATATGATGATTTGGATTTTTTTAAAAGGCTTATTAAAGGGATTGCGGAAGAGTTTGGTCCAAACTGTGAAGTTGCGATTCATGATCTAAAAGCAGGATATGAACATAGCATTATAGCGATTGAAAATGGTCATGTTACAGGACGTAAAGTTGGGGATGTTGCATCGCGAATTGCAATGGAAACAATTCACTCAAATCTTCAGCATAAAGACCATTATAGTTATAGTACCCGTACAAATGACGGACGTATTTTGAAATCTACTACTATATGTATTCCAGATGAAAATGGTAAAGCGAAAGCACTTCTTTGTATTAATTATGATATCACTCAGCTAATGGTATCTAATAAGATTATAGAAGATTTTGTTTCAATAAAGGAAGTAGAACGCAGTGATGAAGGTGATGTTACAATTCCAACCGATGTTAATCAACTCCTCAAAGATTTAATTGAGGAATCGTATCAATTAATTGGAAAACCTGTTGCGGTTATGACTAAAGAAGATAAAATGAAAGCCATTAAATATTTAGAGAGTAAAGGTGCGCTTTTAATTAAAAGATCGGGAGATAAAATTTCAAAGTTCTATGATATTTCAAAATATTCACTTTACAGTTATTTAAATAACAATGAGGATTAAATATATTACTGTAAAATATTTGAAAGGATTAATAAAAAATTTAACAATTAGTCTTTCATTCTGTAGATTATTAATTTAATAAGTAATAATTCTGTGTAAATCAGATATATATAATAATGGAACTCATATGTAAAATAAATAAGCTTAGAAAAATGTATTACTGACATATATAAATTGATTGAAAAATACCAATATATGGAATATAATTAAAATTGATCAACTAGTCAGTTAGTAATAATAAAAACAAGAAAGGACTAGTTCGTCAAATTGACAATATAGTAAACGTTTCCTTATTAATTTATATTTAATGCATAAAAGTGAACCTTTGATCATTAGTAATGTATATTTTGGGTACATGAAAGAAAATTACATTTTTGAATGTGCCTTATTAGGAGGTCTTGTGATGCAAGATGAGTATATTGTTAAAGGCAATATTATTTTTACTAAAGAATTAGGTAAATATGAAATATTTGAAAGTGGATATATTGTTATTGATGGTAAATTTGTTAAAGGTGTTTATAAAGAGCTGCCTGAAAAATTCAGTAAACTGAAGATTTTAGATTATGGACCTGCACTTATAATACCAGGATTTATTGACATTCATTCACATGCACCGCAGTTTCCTAATTTAGGATTAGGATTAGATAAGGAACTTATGCCATGGTTAGATTCATATACCTTCCCAGAAGAAAAAAAATATTCAGATATAGACTATGCAAAAAAAGTGTATTCTGCTTTTGTAAGAAGTTTATGGAGATATGGTACTACTAGATCTTGCGTTTTTGCTACCATTCATAAGAATTCAACAAAGTTATTAATGGATTTGTTTGAAGAAGCAGGATTAGGTGCATATGTAGGAAAGGTTAATATGAATAGAAATGCACCAGAATATTTATTAGAAAGTACGGAGGAGTCCATTCATAATACTAAAGAACTATTAGATGAATATGGGCAAAAATATGAATTAGTGAAACCTATTATTACACCAAGGTTTGTTCCAACATGCAGCTTTGAGCTCTTAAAAAGTCTTGGGGAATTATCAAAAAAATATAATGTTCCAGTGCAATCTCATTTGAGTGAAAATTTGAGCGAAATCAGTTTTGTGAAAAAACTACATCCCAAATTAAAAAACTATGCAAGTGTCTATAATGAAGCGGGATTGCTTGGAGATCTTCCTACTATAATGGCCCATTGTATTTGGTTAGAAGAAGATGAAATTGAACTAATGGTGAGAAAAGAAGCTTTCGTTGCTCACTGCCCTAATTCAAATAGCAATTTATCAAGTGGTATTGCGCCTATTCGAAAATTGATGAAAAAAGGTTTAAATATAGGACTTGGAACAGATATATCAGGTGGTCACAGTGTATCGATGACTAATGTAATTGCTAGTTGTGCTCAGGTGTCAAAGTTAAAATGGCTAGAAAGTAATAAAGCAGACAAGCCTTTAACTACAGCAGAATTATTATATTTGGCAACAAAGGGCGGAGGAAAAATTTTTGGTAAAGTGGGAAGTTTTGAAGAAGGATATGAATTTGATGCCTTGATTATTGACGATAGCAGTCTATCCATCTTTAAGCCATTGTCAGTAGAAGAAAGACTAGAAAAATTTATTTACACTGGTGATGACAGAAATATTAAGGAAAGATATGTAGCAGGTAAAAAGATAGAAGAACCGAAACAATATTGAATTTTTTTATATAAAAATTTGATTAACTAGTCAATAAGTACTAGCTTGTATTTATCTATATAATTTAAACAGAAAAAAATAGAAAATAGGGGGATTATTTATGAGTGATAAAATGCAACGCATTCATTTTGAAAAAATGTTAACTTGGATTACTAGAGAGTTAAAAGAAAAAGAATCTATTTTTGGCGTGCATAAAGATAAATTTTATTATAATGAAACTGGAAAATCAATTACTTTATTTAATGAGAAACTTTCATCACCACTTGGACCGGCAGCAGGCCCAAATTCCCAATTAGCACAAAATATTGTTTGTGCATATCTAACTGGAAGTCGTTTTATTGAATTAAAAACAGTACAAGTTATCGATGGAGAAGATATTACAGTGTCTAAACCTTGCATCAATGCACAAGATGAGGGTTACAACGTAGAGTGGTCTACAGAATTAAAAGTGTCAGAAGCCTTTGATGAATATGTAAAAGCCTGGTTTTTACTTCATGTCCTAATGAAAGAGCTCAAATTTGCAAAGGAAAGAGATTTTATGTTCAATATGAGCGTAGGATATGACTTGAAAGGCATAAAATCTTCTAAAATTGACACTTATATTAAAGGGATGCAAGACGCATCGTCTACAAAAATTTGGACAGAATGTCAAGAAACACTTCTTTCTCATATAGATATGTTTTCTGAATTTACAAAGGAAGATTTGGAAAAAATTTCACCAACTATTTGTTCATCTATTACGATCTCAACACTTCATGGTTGTCCTGCTAATGAAATTGAAAGCATTGCTAGCTATTTTCTTGAAGAAAAGAAATTAAATACTTATATTAAAATGAATCCTACATTACTAGGTGAAAAGTTTGTTAAAGAAACTTTAACAGCCATGGGATATGACTATATAGTTTTTAATGGACATCATTTTACAAATGATTTGCAGTACTCAGATGGAGTTGCAATGCTAAAACGTTTGAAGGCGGTCGCAAATAACTTGAATTTAGAAATAGGAGTTAAACTAACTAATACACTACCAGCTAAAATTACTAATAATGAATTACCAGGAGAAGAAATGTATATGTCTGGACGTGCATTATTTCCACTATCCATATCTTTAGCAAGTAAATTAGCTAAAGAATTTAATGGTGATTTACAAATTTCTTATTCAGGTGGGGCTGACTTCTTTAATATTGATAAAATATTATCTACAGGAATTAGTCCAATAACATTTGCAACATCTATCTTAAAGCCAGGTGGTTACGAAAGAATAACTCAAATGGCTAAAAAAGTTGAGAAACAGCTTAATGGTAAAATTTCTGGAATTAATGTAGAAATTCTGGAGGACATAGTCAAGGAAACTATTAATGATAAACATTATCGAAAAGAACTACGACTTGTTAATAGCAGAAAACTTAATTCTAACCTTCAGTTTTATGATTGTGCAGTTGCACCTTGCTCTGTAGGATGTCCAATTAATCAGCAAATCCCACAATATACAGCTTTAGTAGGACAAAAAAAATATGATGAGGCTTTTTCAATAATTGCCATAGATAACGCATTACCGGCTATTACATCAACTATTTGTAATCATAAATGCCAGACTAAATGTACTAGAATTGATTATGATGAATCTGTTTCAATCAGAGATTTAAAACAAATTGCAGTTTTAAATGCACAGGATAAATTTATTGAGTCTATTGAACCAACAGATATTAGAACCGGGAAAAAAGTTGTTATTATTGGAGCTGGTCCTGCAGGTCTTTCATTAGCTCTTTTCTTAAGAAGAAATGGTGTAGATGTTACTGTAAGGGATAAAAAGGAGAGTGCATTGGGTGTTGTAGAACATGTTATACCTGAGTTTAGAATTTCTTCTGAAATGATTAAAAAAGATTTGGAAATGGTTAAAAAGCAAGGAGTAAAATTTCAATTTTGTATAGATGAAAATATTAATTTGAAGGAATTAAAAAAGGAATATGATTATGTAGTGTTGGCCATAGGAGCATGGAAACCTGGAAAAATTTCATTAAGCGATTGCGATAATAAAGCAATTAATGCTATTTCATTTTTAGAAAAATATAAGAAAAAAGAAGGAAAGATTGCTTTAGGTAAAAAAGTTTGTGTTATTGGGGGAGGAGATGTTGCCATGGATGCAGCACGCTCAGCTAAAAGAGTGAGTGGTGTTGAAGAGGTTTCTATTATATATAGAAGAACCAAAAAATATATGCCAGCGGATAATGAAGAAATAGAACTTGCTATTTCTGAAGGTATTTTACTTAAAGAACTCCTTACGCCAATTTCTATTAATGATGGAAAACTTACTTGTGAAAAAATGATTTTAGGTGATAGAGATGCATCCTTAAGAAGAAGTTCTGTAGGTACTGGAGAAATAACAACATTAGATGCAGATACAGTTATTATAGCAACAGGTGAAAAAATTGATAGTAATTTATTAAGACAAAATGAAATAAATTTGGATTCTAATGAATTTCCTATTGTTAACGAAAAATTAGAAACAAATATTGCAAATGTATATATCATTGGTGATTTAAAAAAAGGTCCATCTACAATTGTTAATGCAATAGCAGATGCAAAAATAGTTACAAAAGATATTCTAACAAAAGAAGGTTTGAGTTCTGATTTTAAGCAAAAAGGTTATTGTACTGATGAAAAGATATTATATGGAAGGAAGGGAATATTAGGAGATTCAAAGTCTTGTGAAGAAGAAGCTGATAGATGTTTAGGGTGCAAGAACATTTGTGAATTATGCGTTGATGTTTGTCCTAATAGAGCAAACGTAATGATTAATGTAAACAGTGATTTTGTTTCTAATCATCAGATTATACATTTAGATGGTATGTGCAATGAGTGCGGTAATTGTGGTATTTTTTGTCCTCATAAAGGAAATCCATATAAAGATAAAATAACAGTTTTTTGGAGTAAAGAAGATTTTGAAAATAGTGATAACAAAGGATTCTTTATTGAAAATTTAGAAAAAGGCATTTGTCTAGTAAGAACTGAAGAAAGCGATATTATAAGTTATACTGCTTCGCAGCAATCAGAAGTTTCAAAAGAAATGGCTAGTCTAATTCAAACGTGTATAGATAAGTATGATTATATGCTTTAGGCATGTGAAAATAAATAACAAGTCCAAAGTTGCCATGGATATTTTTCATCAGGCAAGGAGGCAAATTGCCCTCATAGTGGGCCTATTATAAGTGAGAGTCCAAATCTTGTATTTGCTTTCTCGAACTTAGTTAAATTGCGCATGCGATTTAACCTCCTTTAATGATGGAAAATAGGCTAGTAAATGGACTTGTCATTTTTTGAATGTGCCTTAGTATTAAAAATTAAATAGATAGCAAGCGAAGAGGTTATGTACCATTACAAGAGGGGGAGTGTATGGCAAGGATTTAGAAAATTGAAACAACAATAAGGCACATGAATTTGTTATTTATTTGATTGTGCCTAACACTAGCTATAATTTTAAGGAGGACATTTCATGAAAAAAGATGTAACCAAACAAAAACCATCATTTTTGGAGAGTTATTTTCACTTGGAGGAAAATAACTCAAATGTAAAGACAGAAATACTTGCTGGAATTACTACTTTTGTTACAATGGCATACATTATATTTGTTAATCCTAATATATTAAAAATAGCTGGTATGAATTCTGCAAATGCAGTAGGAGATGCAGCAGCACAGTTTAGTGTAGGCTCTGATCCAATAGTATCATCAGTTTTCGTAGCTACTTGTCTCGCAGCTGCCATTGGCACATTAATAATGGGGCTGTATGCAAATCTTCCTTTTGCTCAGGCTCCTGGTATGGGTCTTAATGCATTTTTTACGTATACTGTATGTTTAACCTTAGGTTTTACATGGCATCAGGCTTTATCATGCGTATTCATGTCAGGTGTATTATTTATACTTATTACAGTAACATCCATACGAGAAAAGATAGTTGATGCAATACCTCAAAATCTAAAATATGCAATTTCCGGAGGTATTGGACTCTATATAGCTCTTATTGGATTGAAATCTGGTGGTGTAGTAGTGTCAAACCCAGCAACACTAGTTGGATTCGGAAACTTTGCAAATCCAGGAACACTGCTTACTATAATAGGAATCATAATAACTGCTGTTCTAATGGCTAGGGGTATTAAGGGCTCAATTTTAATTGGAATAATTTCAACTACAATAATAGGAATTCCATTCAAAATCACATCACTTGAAAATTTACATGTTTTCAGTGCACCACCATCACTTGCTCCTACGTTTGCAGCATTTGATTTTGCAGGACTTTTTTCAAAAGGAGGCACATCAATAGGAGGCGCATTTCTTAGCGTTATAATGGTTGTTATAACTATTTGTTTAGTCGATCTTTTTGATACTATCGGAACTCTTGTAGGTACAGCTACAAAAGCAGGAATGGTTGATGAAAATGGTAAGGTTTTAAGAATGAAAAAAGCATTGATTTGTGATGCAGTAGCAACAACTGCTGGTTCAGTTTTAGGGACAAGTACCATTTCAACATATATTGAGTCTACAGCTGGTGTTTCAGAAGGAGGAAGAACTGGACTTACTTCAACAGTAGTGGGAATATTATTTATTTTATCATTATTCTTCTCAGGCCTTGTTGGTATAGTTCCAGGACAAGCAACAGCTCCAGCCCTTGTAATAGTAGGTGTTTTAATGATGTCAGCAATTGTTAATATAGATTTCAGCGATTTTACAGAAGCAGTTCCAGCTTTTTTTGCTATATCATTAATGGCTTTTTCTTATAGTATAGCTAATGGAATTGCAGCCGCTATGATTTTTTATCCAATAACAAAAATAGCTACAGGCAGACAAAAAGAAATCCATCCAATAGTATATATACTTGCAGTATTATTCATTCTTAGATATATTTTACTTCCCTTTGAATAAAATCATGGAATAGTAACTTATATACCAGTTAATGATTATTAGGAAGCATATTATGAGTTAAAACAATAGTAATCGCAAAACTTGGGAGATAAGTTAAAATGTCTGTGCCAAATAAGGTAACTAGGTGTTTAGATTTAATAAGCCACATTCAAAAAGTAATCATAGCAACTTTGGACTTGTTATTTATTTTCATGTGCCTAAAACAAGCTATAGCACCTAGTTCAGCTAATATGACATTTTCTATTAAAGATAGAACAAGTATCTGTAAGTTTGTAATATTCACTACTGGGAGAGTTTACAGGCGGTAATTATTGGATAAGAGGAAAATCAATTGGATAAACATAAATTTCTACATAATAAAATGTTGCAAGAAAGATGGGATTAATTATGTCTGATGACGTTAAAGAAAAAATACTAAAGGCTACAATGAAAGTGGTTTCAAAAGAGAAAATTAGTGGTACTCGTATGCATATGATTGCAAATGAAGCGCATATGAGTCAAGCAAATTTACATTATCATTTCTCATCTAAAAATGATATATTGATTTCTCTTTTAGATAAGATACAAGAAGAATTTTCTAATGATCGAAAGAATTATATTAATATAGAAAATAAAAGTGTAGTTGAAAATATCAGAGGTTTTTTTGATCAAAAAAAGAATGATATTCTCAACAAAAAGGAATTTGATTATACCCAGATTGATTATTGGGTGCAAGGAACAGTAAATGAAGAAATAAAACTAAAATTTAAAAATACATTTGAAATTTGGCGTGACAATATTCGTGAAGTTTTATATAAAGGTGATCAAACCGAAGATAAAGATACGAAGCATTTGGAAATGTTACCGTACTTAGCAGTGTCTTTAATGCTAGGTGCTTCACTGCAATACTTAATTGATGAGGGGAAATTTGATCTAGATCAATATTTTGATCTAGCAGAGGAAGTGATATTTGGGCAAATTCAAAAAAATAACAAGCTAATTTGCCTTAGCATAAAGTAATTAAATTTTTAGTAAGATAAGAATTAATTTAATAGGAGGAATTATAATGGAAAAAATATTATGGAAAGAAAATACCTTGCCTAAAACTGATAAAGAAGAAAGTGTAAAATTTCTTAATAAAGAAGAAGTATCAAAGGCAAAGAAATTTCATGAAAGCTTTTTAGAATATGATGAAACACCATTAATAGATTTAAAAGAGTTAGCTGAAAAGATTGGATTGGGAGGAATATATTTAAAGGATGAATCTTATAGATTCGGATTAAATGCATTTAAAGTGTTAGGCGGCTCATTTGCCATGGGGAGATATTTAGCAGAAAAGTTAGGTGAGGATATAGACGATTTACCATATGAAAAAATGACTTGTAAGGAAGTTAAAGATAAGCTTGGAGATATAACTTTTGTAACAGCAACAGATGGTAATCATGGAAGAGGAGTTGCATGGACAGCTAATAGGTTGAAACAAAAATCAGTAGTTTTCATGCCAAAGGGTTCCTCAATTAAAAGATTGAATAACATAAATGCAGAAGGCGCAGAAGCTAGTATCACAGAACTAAACTATGATGATGCCGTAAGACTTGCAAATAAATATGCAGAAGAACATAATGGCGTAATTATTCAAGATACTGCATGGAAAGGCTATGAGAAAATACCTGCATGGATAATGCAAGGGTATGGAACAATGGCTTTAGAAGCAAATGAACAATTAAAAGCACTTAATGTTTTAAAGCCTACTCACATTTTTGTACAAGCTGGTGTCGGATCACTCGCAGGAGCTGTTCAAGGTTTCTTTGCTTCGCAATATGGAGACGACTGCCCAAAAACTGTAGTAGTAGAATCAAATCTTGCTGATTGTTACTATAAATCAGCAATAGCAAATGATGGGGAAGCAAGATCAGTTGGTGGAGATATGCAAACAATTATGGCTGGACTTGCTTGTGGAGAAGTTAACACAATTGGTTTTACCATATTAAAAAATTATTCAAAGGCATTTATTTCATGCCCTGATTGGGTAGCTGCTAAAGGAATGAGGATTCTTGGAAATCCATTAAAGGGAGATACATGTATAATCTCAGGTGAATCAGGAGCAGTAACGACTGGTGCTTTATATGAAATTATGACTAATGATGAATATAAAGATTTAAAAGAAGCTTTAGAGTTAGATGAAAATTCTAAAGTGCTTTTATTTAGTACAGAAGGAGATACAGATCCAGAGAAATATAGAGAAATAGTTTGGGATGGTAGATATTAATAATTAGATCACAATGAATGTTTTATCAAGTGAAACTTGATTCAAGTGGGGTTTGATCCCAATCTGAATCTTAGTTGAACTTATCTAGGGTCGTGCCGCTGTTATCGCCCACTTATAGAAAAGCAGATATTCCAAATTTGCAATTTGGCATAGTCGCTTTCACAAAGTGCGTGGGAGTGTTACAGCGGCTAGACATCAGATAAATAATCAAGTAGCTGTTCAAAATTTAAAAAGGCGAAAGCTGGTATAAAAAGGTATGGAGGAGTTTTTATGAAAATTGTAGGTAATGGAAGACTAATAACTCAAAACAAGGAAAATCCATTTTTTGAAGATGGTGCATTAGTTATAAATGATGGTAAGATAATTGATTATGGAAACACTGGTGATATCTTAGGTAAATATAATGAGGCAGAATATATAGATGCAAAAGGAAAAGTTATTATGCCAGGTCTTATAAATACTCACGGACATATATATAGCGCCTTTGCAAGAGGTATGAATTTAGATGGTCCAACATCTAAAAACTTCTTAGATATATTAAATAATTTATGGTGGAGATTAGATAAAACTTTATCTCTAGAAGATATAAAGTATAGTGCTTACACAACATTAATGGATAGTTTAAAGTTTGGAGTAACAACATTTTTTGATCATCATGCAAGTCCAAATGCTGTTAAAGACAGCCTTTTTACAATTGGAAATGTAGCAGAAGAACTTGGGATAAGAACTTCGCTTTGTTACGAAGTATCTGATAGAGATGGAGAAGAAGTTTTAGAAAAGGGAATTAAAGAAAATGTAGATTATATAAATTATTGCAATGAAAAGCATGATAATATGAAGTCTGCAATGTTTGGAATGCACGCAAGCTTTACACTATCTGATGAATCTTTAAAAAAATGTGTAAAGGAAGCTGAAAAATTAAATTGCGGATATCATATTCATGTAGCTGAAGGATTAGCAGATGAAGAGCAATGTGTAGAAAAGCATGGCAAGAGAATAGTAGAAAGACTAAATGATTTTAATATATTAGGAGAAAAAACAATTGCAGTACATTGTGTACATGCAAATGAAAATGAGCAAGAATTACTTTTAAATACAAATACGTCTGTAGTGCATAATCCAGAATCAAATATGGGCAATGCAGTAGGTGTATCACCAGCACTTGAACTTATAAAGAAAGGTGTAACTGTGGGACTTGGAACAGATGGTTATACTCAAGATATGTTTGAATCCATGAAGGTTGCAAATATAATTCATAAGCATAATTTAAAAGATCCATCAGTAGCTTGGGGTGAAGTACCTTTAATGCTATTTGAAAATAATAGGAGTATTGCAGAAAGGCATTTTGCAGGAAAATTTGGGATTATTGAAATAGGAGCTAATGGAGATGTGATAATAGTAGATTACAATCCATTAACGCCAATGAATGAAAGTAATTACAATTCACATATCTTATTTGGAATGATGGGAAAATCTGTGGATGCAACTATAGTAAATGGAAATGTTTTAGTTAGAGATGGTAAGCTTCTTAATGTTAATGAAGATGAAATATTAAATGAAGCTAGAAAAGTAAGTCAAAAGCTATGGGATAGAATTTAATCAAAAAATATTTTGGAAATGAACATCTTTGTTAAAAGTAAGTGTAATAAAAAATAAAATATAACAAGATTAGGAGAATTAAAAATGAAAAAAATAATTAATACTCAAAAGGCACCAGCAGCAATAGGACCATACTCTCAAGGAGTGGTAGTTCAAGGATTAGTATATACTTCAGGTCAACTACCATTAAATCCGGAAACAAAAGTTTTAGAAACTGAAATAAAAACAGCGACTAAACAAAGTTTAGAAAATTGTAAAGCCATATTAGAAGAAGCAGGAACAAGTATGGAGAAAGTATTTAAAACAACTGTATTTGTAAAAGATTTAAATGATTTTGCAGCAGTAAATGAAGTTTATGGAACGTATTTTAAAGAAAATCCACCAGCAAGAAGTTGCGTTCAAATTGCTAAATTACCAATGGACGCAGTTATTGAAATAGAAGTCATTGCAACAATGGAATAATATTACGATAGATTTATAAAAAGTGATAAGAGAATGGTGAGAATATTATTAAGAGAATATTTACGGTGGAAGGTGAAAAAATGTTTGAAGACATATACAAGCAAATATTAATTGAAGTTAACAACTGTAATCAGTGCGTAATGTTAACTTATCTTGATTTGCATAGTGCGAGACAAGGTTCCATTGTCAGAAAAGTTATTTTAACAAAGGAAGATATAGAAAAAAAGTCTCTTTCACTTAATGACTATATTTACGAAAAAATATGTAGTTGTTTAGAAAGTGGGAAACTTGAATATTTTAATATAGAAGAAAATGAGACTATTTTAATTGAACCATTCATCCCCAAACCACGTTTAATTGTTTTTGGTGGTGGTCATATAGCAAAACCTTTATCAGAATTTGCATCAAGAGCAGGTTTCTCTATTACTGTTATAGATGATAGACCTTCCTTTGCTAATAGAGTGCGATTTACTGAAGCAGAAAAAGTTATTTGTGAAAGTTTCGAGAGATCCTTTGATTTAATTAATTTAAAGAAGTCCGATTATGTAGTTATTATAACAAGAGGGCATAGATATGATGGAGTTGTTTTGCGTAAAGTCTTAAATCATGACCTTAGTTATGTTGGAATGATAGGCTCAAGGCGCAGAGTAAATGCTATGAGAAGCGAGCTATTAGAGGAGGGCTTTTCTAAAGAAAAGCTTGAATTGGTTAATGCTCCAATAGGTATAGATATATATGCTATCACTCCAGATGAAATAGCTATTTCTATAGTAGCACAGCTTATAAGCTTTAAAAATAAGGGTTCTATGAGTAAGTTTGGTAAAAATTTCGCTATTCCAGAGTTTGATGCAGAAATATTAGAAAATATATCTAAAAAATCGTCAGAACCTAAAGCACTTATAACTATACTGTCTTCTAAAGGATCAGTTCCGAGAAAAGCAGGAGCTAAAATGTTGACTTATCCTGATGGCAGAACTATCGGAAGTATAGGCGGAGGATGCAGTGAATCTGGTGTATTGCAAAAGGCAAGAGAAATTATGCGAGAGAAAGGTTTTTATATAGAGCAAGTTGACATGACCGGTGATGTGGCTGAATCTGAAGGTATGGCATGTGGTGGAACTATGGAAGTGCTAATTGAAATAATTTAGGGAAAGTTAATTTTTTAACATTAATTAATACTAAATTTTATTGAGGAGGTTTATTATGTCGCAAAATAATATTAAAAAAGATGACAAAGTAAATGAAATGCTACCAGTAAGTCAGCTTGCTATTTTAGGATTACAACATGTACTAGCAATGTATGCAGGTGCAGTTGCAGTACCATTAATAATTGGTGGTGCTGTAGGTCTAACACCCGAGCAATTAGCATTTTTGGTGGCTGCAGATTTATTTACTTGTGGTATTGCAACTTTAATACAGGCAATTGGGATAGGTCCGTATGTTGGTATTAAGCTGCCAGCAATTTTAGGTTGTACATTTGCTGCAGTTGGTCCACTAATTATTATTGGTAAAAGTTTAGGAATGCAAACAGCGTATGGTTCTATAATAGTAGCTGCAATTATTGTTGTATTAGTGGCTCCATTGTATGGAAAGATATTAAAGTTTTTCCCTACTGTTGTAACAGGAACAGTAGTTACAATGATAGGTCTTTCTTTAGTAAATGTAGGGGTCACTAGTATTGGTGGCGGTTCAGGAGCTAAAGATTTTGGAAGTGTAGACAACCTTATACTAGGATCATTTGTAATGATCATTGTTTTAATATCTAATAAATTTCTAAGGGGATTTTTTCAAGCAATTTCTGTTTTAAATGGTATTATTTTAGGAACAATAGTTGCTGCATTTATGGGAAAAGTAGATTTTTCAGTAGTAACAAATGCAAAATGGATAAGTATTGTTCATCCTTTTAATTTTGGATTACCTCAATTTGATATTGGTTCAATAATTATGATGACATTCGTTATGTTAACAGTAATGATTGAATCAACAGGTACATTTCTTGGAATTGGCAAGGTTTGTGAAAAGGTTATCACTGAAAAGGATATTGTACGTGGACTTAGAGCAGAAGCAATTTCAACATTTTTAGGAGGTATCTTTAATTCATTCCCATATACAACATTCAATCAGAACCTAGGACTTTTAGCTTTAAGTAAAGTAAAAAGCCGTTTTGTTGTTATAGCATCTGGTATTATTCTTATTTCACTAGGATTAATTCCTAAATTTGCAGCATTAGCTACTATTATTCCTCAGCCTGTTATAGGCGGAGCTACAACAATAATGTTTGCAATGGTTGCAGTCGCAGGTTTCCAAATGCTTCAAAGTGTAGATTTTAATAATAATGCAAATATGATGATTGTTGCTTGCTCTATTGGTATAGGACTTGGAATTACTGCTGTACCTACGTTACTTGACCAAACACCAACATTTTTCAAGTCTATTTTTAGTAGTGGTATAGTTTCGGCATCAGTAACTGCCGTAATTCTTAATGCATTTCTGAATCATGGTAATAGGAATATTGAAAGCAATATAAAGCAAAATTCGGTTTCAGAATGAATTTTACAGATATCTAGCATGCAACTTAGAGTTATTTGATAACTTACCAAAATCAAATACATTTCTGTTTCTTAGGACTATGAAAATTTAAATGGAAGCTTACACCAACATTAGCTTGCTCCCAATTTCATTGTGAAAAGCTAATGTAGACAAGCTTCCATTAAGTACTTTTTAGCAGCTTATTTTCAAATGCCTGCTCCACAAAAATGTAGTTGATTTCTAGTAAAGATATGAACTTAAAGTTTTAGCAAGTTTGTAAATATGTTCATCTAATAAGTCTAATTCTTAAGTTGTTTATCTATAAATTAAAATGTTAGAAGCTATACTTAGCAAGTTCTTTTGAGAAATAATTTGCTAGAAATTATTTACAGATTTATACTATTTATAGTAAATACTGTTAAAGGATATGAGATGGGAGGTTATTTATGTTTAAATTAAATATAAATGGTAAAGATGAAGTATCTGAAATTGATAAATCTTTAATTTCTTTTTTAAGAGATGATTTGAGAATTACTTCTGTAAAAGATGGTTGCAGCGAAGGGGCATGTGGAGCATGTACTGTTTTGGTAGATGGGAAAAAAGTAAAGGCTTGCCTCCAAAAGATATCAAAATTCGAAGGAAAAAAGATTTTAACTGTTGAAGGATTAAGCTCTAGAGAAAAGGAAGTTTATGAACATTGTTTTGCAGAAGCAGGCGCAGTTCAATGTGGTTTTTGTATTCCTGGAATGGTAATCTCCGCAAAATCATTATTAGATATTAATCTTAAACCAACAAGAATAGATGTGAAAAAAGCAATTAATGGAAACCTTTGTAGATGTACAGGCTATAAGAAAATTGAAGAAGCTATTCTAATGGCGGCAGAATATTTTAGGGACAATCTTAAAATTCCAACTGCTCCTACTGAATTAAAAATGGCACAGAAATTTAAACGTGTTGATGCAGCTGAAAAAATAAATGGGACAGGTATTTTCGTAGATGATATCGAAATACCTGGAATGTTATATGTAAAAGCAGTACGTACAAAATATCCAAGAGCTATTATAAATAAAATTGATATAAAGAAAGCAGAAGCGCATCCAGACTGCGCAAAAGTATTACTTGCAAAAGATGTTCCAAACAATAAAATTGGGCATATAAAGCAGGACTGGGATGTAATGATTGCTGAAGGAGATACAACTAGATATGTAGGAGATGCATTGGCATTAGTAGCAACTTACCATAAAAACAAACTTGATGAAGTATGTCAATTAGTTGAAATTGACTATACTGAATTGGAACCCATTACTTGTCCGACAGATGCTTTAAAGGCAGATGCACCTCTAATCCATTCTGATGGAAATATTATGAGCCGTGATATTCTAAAACGGGGTAATGCTAATGAAGCAATTAAAAATTCTAAATATGTTGTAACAAGAAAATATAAGACACCATTTCAGGAACATGGATTTATGGAGCCAGAATGTGCAATCGCAATGCCTGAAGGAGAAGATGGCATATTGTTGTATTCAGGTTCTCAATCTGTTTATGATGAGCAACGTGAGATTTCAAATATGCTTAAAATTCCAATAGAAAAGGTACATTGTCATGCACAACTTGTTGGAGGCGGATTTGGTGGTAAAGAAGATATGAGCGTTCAGCATCATGCGGCATTAATGGCATGGTATACGAAAAAACCATGTAAAGTAAAATTCTCGAGACAGGAAAGTCTGGATTATCATACTAAACGTCATCCAATGGAAATGGAGTTTACAACAGCTTGCGATGAAAATGGTTATTTGACAGCTATGAAAGGTGTTATTATTGCCGATACAGGTGCGTATGCATCTCTTGGTGGGCCTGTATTACAAAGAGCATGTACTCACGCACCTGGACCATATAATTATCAGAATATTGATATCTTGGGAATGTCAGTTTACACAAACAATGTTGTATCGGGCGCATTTAGAGGCTTTGGTGTAATACAAAGCTGCTTTGCTACTGAAAATAACATTAATTTACTTGCTGAAATGGTTGGAATTTCACCATGGGAAATTCGTTATCGTAATGCAATTCGTCCTGGGGAGGTTCTGCCAAATGGTCAGATAGCAGATGAAAGTGTTGCTATGGCAGAGTGTTTGGAAGCTGTTAAGGATGTATATGAATCAAATCCATATACAGGTATTGCTATTGGATTCAAAAATAGCGGAACTGGTGTAGGTAATAAAGACATTGGGCGCTGTATTTTATCAATTGAAGATGGAAAAGTTCATATTCGAACTTCTGCAGCATGTATGGGGCAAGGGATTGCAACAATGTGCACTACTGTATTATGTGAGACAACTGGGTTAGATCCGGTTCTTATTATACACGAAAGACCAGATACTATTCGTACACCTAACTCAGGAACTAGTACAGCTTCTAGACAAACTGTAGTAACTGGAGAAGCTGTAAGACGAGCATCTGAAAAATTGAAAGCAGAATTAGATAAAGGCTTAGGGATTGATGATTTACAAGGCAGAGAATTTTATGGAGAGTATTCTGCAAAGACAGACCCAATGGGATCTATAAAAGAAAATCCAATTAGTCATGTAAGCTATAGTTATGGAGCTCAAGTTGTTATTTTAAATGAAGAAGGAAAAGTTGAAAAAGTAGTTGCAGCATATGATGTTGGAACACCTGTTAATATTCAGTCTGTTGAAGGGCAGATTGAAGGGGGTATGGTTATGGGATTAGGTTATGCTTTGACAGAAGAATTTAAAATTGAAGGAAGTTATCCTAAAACAAAACTAGGCACACTAGGACTTATGAGAGCGACTGAGGCTCCTGAGCTTGAAGTTATTCTTGTACAGAGCAAAAATAAAATTCCAGAGACTTATGGTGCCAAAGGTTGCGGAGAATTATGCTTGATTCCAACAGCTCCAGCTTGTTCTCTTGCTTATTACAGATTAGACGGAAAATTCCGTGCTCAGTTGCCACTAAAAGATACATTTTATAAAAAACAAAAGAATAAATAATATATAAGAGGAAGCATTTATTCTTTTGCTGTTAAGAAAGGAAGATTCTTAGATGAAAACTAATGGCATTATAGTGGCTGCTGGTTTATCTAGCCGTATGAAGGCATTTAAACCACTCCTGAAATTGAAAGAAAAAACTATAATTGAATACAGTATTGATAGTATGCTTAATGCTGGAGTGAATCAGATTATTATAGTTTTGGGATTTAATGCTGAAGAAGTTGAGACTTTACTACGTAATAAATATGATTGCTCACAATTAACATTTATATACAATGAAAAATATGCTGAAACGGATATGCTTGCATCTGTTAAGCTTGGAGTATTAGCATTGGATAACTGTGATGCCTTTTATCTTCTTCCGGGAGATATGCCAGCAATTAAAACAAAAACTTTCCTTATGGTGAAAGATTCAATAAGCAGAACAGGTGCTATGGTGGCTTTTCCTACTATTAATGGACAACGAAAACATCCACCCTTGATTTCTTGGAAATGCATAGATTTTATCATTAATTTTCATGGAGATGGGGGTCTTAGAGAATTATGGAATCAGCTTGAAGACCAAATAGTAACAGTTCCTGTTGAGGATTTTGGGTGTACGATAGATGCAGATACAAAGGAAGATTATAATAGGCTAGTACATTATATGGATGAAAAGAATTGAGATTTTAATATATTAAAATTGGATTTTAAGTAAGGAAATAAATTGCAAATATTTTTGTAAGATAACATAAAGTTAAAGACTTTGAAATTTTGCAAAAAATAATTAGTAGATATATGGGAGGCGCTATGCATGGAAAAAATAAGTGAATCTGTAAAGAAAAAGGATCATGAATCTAAAATAAGGGGTAGTGCTCTTTTCGTGGATGATCGTGTGATGGATGGTATGCTTTATGGTAAACTACTGCATTCAGCAAAGGCAAAAGCACGAATCACCAATATTTCGATTCCTAAATTACCGGAAGGTTATTTCGTTGTTGATAAGAAAGATGTAACGGGTGTAAACCGTGTCCATATTGTTGAAGATGATACTCCGGTTTATGCTGAAGATACTGTAGAGTATGTTGGGGAACCGATTTTAATGGTTGTTGGACCTGAGTTAAAAGAGGTTGAAAGAATTTTAAATGAGATTATTGTAGCATACGAAGAAGAAGTTCCTATTTTAGATATGCGTAAGTCTGATACAGTTTTTTTCCATTACAACTATGCAAAAGGGGATATAGATAAGACGTTAAAAGAAGCTGATCGTGTTTTCATAGAAACATTTCAGACTGGATATCAAGAACAAGCTTACCTTGAAACTCAGGGGATGATTGCTTATCCCCATGATGGAAGAATGACTGTACGAGGTTCTATGCAATGTCCATATTATGTCTATGGAGCAGTTTCAAAAGCATTGGGTTATGAATCAAAGGATATACAAATAATTCAAGATGTTACTGGTGGAGGATTTGGAGGAAAAGAAGCATTTCCTTCAATACTTGCCTGCCAGGTTGCAGTTGCTGCTAAAAAGTCCAATAGACCTGTTAAGGTTATATTTGATAGAAGAGAAGACATGGAGTTTACTTCAAAACGTCATCCATCTATATCTACTTATAAGGTAGCTATTAAGAACGGTAAGATTACTGGCATGGACATTGATGTTTTATTTAATAGTGGTGCATACACTACACTTTCTCCAGTGGTTTTACAGCGTGGCTTAATTTGTGCAAACGGCGTATACCGTGTAGATAATCTCCGCGTTGTGGGACGTGCTGTTAAGACCAATACTGTACCTTGTGGCGCATATCGTGGATTTGGTGCACCACAGACGTTCTTTGCAGTAGAAATGATTATGGATCATATTGCAAAAGAAATGGGTGTTGATTCCCTTAAGCTTAAGGAAGAATATATTGTTAAACAAGGTGATTCTACGTCTACTAGTGGCAAATATCATTTCCATGTACCTCTACCTGAAATGATTGAACAGATTGATAAACTTTGCAATTACCGTGCAAAACGAGACCAGTATAAGATTCAGAATGGCAGATATCGTAAAGGTATTGGAATGTCTTTATTTTTCCATGGATGCGGTTTTACTGGCAGTGGAGAACGTGATTTCATTAAGGCGGTTGCCAAAATAAGGAAAAATTCAGATGATACTGTAGATATTCTTGCAAGTAATTCAGATATAGGTCAAGGTCTTAAAACAACTTTCTCTAAAATTGTTGCGGATACTCTTGGTATTTCCTATGAACAAGTATTTATCAATAATCCAGACACAGATCTTGTTCCTGATTCAGGCCCAACTGTTGCAAGTCGTTCGCTTATGACAGTTGGAGAATTATTAAGGCGTGCAGCAGAGAGGCTTAAGAAAGAATGGAAAGCAGGAGAAGTTCAAGTTATAGAAGAACATTTCGTTGAACCTGATTTTGTAATTCCATTCAGTCTTGATGAATTTAAGGGAGATGCGTATCCAACCTATTCTTGGGGGGGAAATGCTATTGAAGTGGAAGTAGATACACTTACTGCCACTACAAAGATACTGGGAGCATGGGGCAGCTTTGATGTTGGTGTTCCTATTGACATGAATATTATACAAGGACAGATGCAGGGCGGATTCCTTCAAGGGATTGGATATGCATCTATGGAACAAATGGATTACAACGATAAAGGTGTGATTCGAAATAATAGTTTTAGTGATTACATTATTCCTACAGCAGTAGATGTACCAAATCTAGTTACTGAAATAATCAATAATCCATATACACATGGTCCATATGGAGCAAAGGGTGCAGGTGAGTTACCTCTCGTAGGTGCAGCCCCAGCTTATGTTGAAGCTATGGAAAATGCCATTGGTGGAAACTTAAATAAGGTTCCATTCACAACAGAAGATACAATGATCGTTTTACAGGAGGTGCATAAATAATGATAAAATTTATTCTTAATGGCAAAGAGGTCGCATCAAATTCCAAAGCAAATGAGCGCTTACTAGATGTACTTAGAAATGAATTTCGTATTACTGGCGTAAAGTGCGGTTGTAAAGAAGGTGAATGTGGTGCTTGTTCTATAATTCTTGATGGCAGACTGGTTAATTCTTGCATGGTGGCTATTGGAAGCATTGAAGGCAGTACTGTTGTCACTATTGAAGGTTATAGAGAAACTGAACGTTTTGCAGTTATTGATAAGGCATATGCATCAGTCAGTGCGGTACAGTGTGGTTTTTGTATTCCAGGCATGATCCTTGCATCTGAATGTATCCTTAACAAGAATCCAAATCCTACGGAAGCAGAGATTCGCGAAGGTATTTCTGGAAATCTTTGTAGATGTACTGGGTATAATGCCATAGTTAAGGCTATTGGCATTGCAGCAAAGGAGGGGAAAGGATTATGGTAGATTGTTATAAACCAACATCTTTAAAAGAAGCATTGGACATCCTAGCAAAGGAAAGTGTTACGCCTTATGCTGGAGGTACTGATTTGATGATTAAACCAGAAGAAAATGCCACATATTTATTCCTTGATAAAGTAGCAGAAATGAAAAATATTGTAGAAGATAAAGAATATATTCGTATTGGTGCAGCATGTACTTATACTGATATTATTGAAAATAAACTTATTCCAGCAGTACTGAAAGAAGCAGTTTCACAGATTGCAGCACCAGCAATTCGAAATATTGGTACTGTTGGTGGAAATATATGCAATGGTTCTCCAAAGGCTGATAGTGCACTGATCCTTTTTGCAACTGACTCTAAACTACGTCTTGCAAGTAACAGAGGCGAACGAGTAATTCCTATTTCTGACTTTTACCTTGGAAGAAAGAATACTGCGATTGAGAAAGATGAACTCCTCGTTGAGATTCTAATGAATAAAAATAATTTAAATAATTACTATTACAAGAAGGTTGGTGAAAGAAATGCTTTAGCAATTTCAAGGGTTTCTTTCGTTGGCATCATTAATATAGTTGATGATAAGGTTTTTAATTGTAGGACAGCATTTGGTGCAGTAAGTGATGTTGTTATAAGTCGTCCAGATATTGATGCAATGCTTATTGGAAAGACTGTTGAAGAAGCTAAGGCTCTCAAGGATAAGTATCTAGCAGCATACGAAAAGGAAATTGTTCCAATAAGGGGTAGAGTATCAGCAAAATACAGAAAAACTGTGTGTATGAATTTACTACGTGATTTTCTTGAAAGTAATGGAATTTAACTCATATAAAATTCGGGCATCAAATGAAATTTTATTTAGTCATGATTTGATTCCCGTCTGAATCTTAGTGGCTAAATATAAGGTAAAGTTAAATAGAATATAAGCATTTAATCTCAACAGGATTGAATGCTTTTTAAGCATATGAAAGAAAATAACAAGTCCAAAATGCCATGATTATTTTTCATCAAGCAAGGAAGTAGATTGGTCTCATAGCGGGCTTATTAGAGCAATCTGCTGACGCAGGATGATGGAAAATAGGCGTAGCAGATGGACTCGTTATTTTTTGAATATGCCTCATTATTAAAATTGTTGATAAATAAGGATATATTCTAAACAGATATAATAATAATCTATAATATGTATTTTTAGGGTTTAATTATTTTATAAAAACGTGTAGAATAATATTGTATGAAAAGTAAAATATAACCAATTAGTTTGAGAGATAAAATTGGAATCTAATAACCAAAATATAAGATATTAATCAATTTGTTAAAGTTTGAATGATATGTACAAGCCTATTTGAGTTTTATGGAAGAATAAGATAATACTACTTAAGTAGAGCAAGAGGTATAGATATGAAGAGTAAAGAGAAGAGAACAACAGGCGGTATAATTGTTGCCGCAGGAAAAACATCAGAAAGAAATGGATTAAATCCATTATTGAAAATTGGTTCCATTACTGTCGTAAAAAGAATTGTTTTAACGTTTCAAAAAGCTGGAATTTCACCAATTGTAGTGATTACTGGATATAAAGCTGAAGAAATAGAACATCATTTAGCTGATTACGGAGTTGTATTTTTGCGAAATGATCAATATGAAAACTCGCGAAAGTTTGATTCTGCAAAGATAGGACTAGATTTTTTACAGAATAAATGCGACCAGGTATTATTCACTCCAGTTAATATTCCTATGTTTACACCAGAGACGCTTCAAATGATGATAGAATATGATGAAAAATTACTTTCACCAGCATATCGTGGAAAATCTGGGCATCCCCTTTTGATATCATCTGAATTGATTCCTAAGATTCTAAAATATAATGGGAATATGGGATTACGAGGAGCCATTGAAAATATTGGAGTTAAAAGACAATGGATAGATGTAGAAGATGAAGGTATTCTATATGATACTGATTATATTGGCCGATTAGATCAACTTTTAATAAAACATAATAAACATATACTTCATCCCTTTGTTAAAATCAGCATTGAAAAAGAATCCTTGTTTTTTGATTCAAGAACAAAATTGCTTCTAATTCTGATTCAAGATACCCACTCTGTACGAAGTGCATGCAAACATATGGCATTATCTTATAGTAAAGCATGGAGTATGTTAAATCAGTTGGAACAAGAACTAGATTATGCAGTAGTTGAAAGAAAGCATGGTGGGAGCAATGGTGGGAAAACTTATCTTACAAAAGAAGGTACTGAATTTTTGGAAAAATATCAGCAATTTGAACAGAATGTACACCAGTATGCAAAGAATGAATTTGAAAGGTTATTTTAGAAGTTGCAATTAATCTGATGTCTAGCCGCTGTAACACTCCCACTTCAATAAGTGGGAGATAACAGCGGCACGACCCTAGATAAGTTCAACTAAGATTCAGAGGGGGATCAAACCCCACCTGAATCAAGTTTCACTTGATATTTAACAAAATTTTTGAAAAAAATTTTACTTATAATTCATTATACTTATACAAAATTACCAAATAATGATGGAGGAACAAAAATGAAAAAGATTAAAACTACAGAAGCTGTAGGTAATGTAATTTGTCATGATATTACACAAATTATCAAAGGAGAAAAAAAAGATGTTGCGTTTAAAAAAGGACACATTGTTACTGAGGAAGATATTCCAGTTTTATTATCAATAGGTAAAGATAATCTTTATGTATGGGAAAAAAAGGAGGGAATACTTCATGAAAATGAAGCAGCGGAAATTCTCTGTAAAATATGTAAAAGTGACTATATGAGTGCAACTAAGGTGAAGGAAGGCAAAATTGAATTAATTGCGGCAGAAGATGGTTTGTTTAAAATTGATATTGAAAAGCTTCGTAAAATAAATTCTCTTGGCGAAATGATGATTGCAACACGCCACAGTAATTTCCCAGTAAAAAAAGGTGATAAATTAGCAGGCACACGTATTATTCCTCTTGTAATTGAACAAAAGAAAATGGACGAGGCAGTTAAATTGGCCGGTGATAAACCATTAATGGAGATTCTTCCATTTATCCACAAAAAAGCAGGGATTGTAACTACAGGTAATGAGGTTTTCTATGGAAGAATTAAAGATACATTTGGGCCTGTTATTAGAGAAAAGCTTGCAGAATATAATGTTGAAGTTTTAGGGCAGAAGATTCTAAGTGATGATCCTAAATTAATTACAGAAGCTATAAAGGATTTTATTAAAGAAGGTGCAGAATTAATAATATGTACAGGTGGAATGAGTGTAGACCCTGATGATACAACACCGACTGCAATTCAAAATACAGGTGCAAAGATTGTTTCCTATGGGGCACCTGTGCTTCCAGGTGCAATGTTTTTACTAGCATATTACAATGATACACTTCCAGTTATTGGACTTCCAGGCTGCGTAATGTATGCCAAGCGTACTATTTTTGATTTGGTTCTTCCAAGAGTTATGGTAGATGACAAAATAACTTTAGAGGATATTGCAAACCTTGGGCATGGTGGATTGTGTCTTTCATGCGATATTTGTACATTCCCTAATTGTGGTTTTGGGAAATAAGACTAACAAAGCTTAATCAAGTGAAACTTGATTAAGGTGGGGATTGATCCCCATATGAATATTAGATAAATATTACAAGGTCAGCCTGAAAGTGTTCCTATGGCTCAATATCTTGGATAAGTATTTAAAAATTATCTGTGATAAACTTGGTTGATATGAGGTGAATAAAATGGTAGATAATAGTGGTAGAAATATTGAATACCTTAGAATTTCTGTTACAGATAGATGTAATCTTAGATGTGTATATTGTATGCCGGAATGTGGAATTGAAAACTTAGAACATGACGAAATACTTACTTTTAAGGAGATTATGCTAATAGTTAAAACTGTTTCACAGCTTGGTATTCACAAGATCAAAATTACAGGAGGAGAACCCTTAGTACGAAAGGGGATTGTAAATTTAGTTAGAAGAATCAAAGATATTGATGGCATTGAAGAGATAACAATGACCACAAATGGCGTACTTTTTGGTGACATGGCAGATAGTTTAGCTGAAGCTGGTCTTGATAGTGTAAATATCAGTCTTGATACATTAAATAGTACAAACTTTAATAAAATTACTCGCAGAGACTGCTTAGATAAAGTGAAGTTTGGATTGAAAAAAGCAGTGGAGCTTGGGTTGAAAACAAAAATAAATTGTGTCCCAATATCTCAGTTAAATGGTGATGACTTAATAGATATATTGAAAATTGCTAAAGAAAATCCAATCGATGTGCGTTTTATAGAACTTATGCCTATTGGTTTTGGAAAAAGTTATTCACCTGTTTGTAATGAACAAATATTTGAGCAGATAGAACAGAATTTTGGAACTCTTCAGAACTCAAAAATTAAACATGGTAATGGACCAGCTGTGTATTATAATTTATCAGATTTTAAAGGAAGTATTGGCTTTATAAGTGCAATTTCAAATGAATTTTGCCACGCTTGTAATCGTATTCGTTTGACTGCTGATGGAAATTTGAAATTATGTCTTCATTATAATAATGGAGTTGCATTAAAGCCTCTTCTACGTAGTGGAATAAGTAAAGAACAATTAAAAAGAGTTATTGAAAATGCAATATATAACAAACCAAGTCACCATGGTTTTAATAGCAGCGACACGGAAAATATAGAATTAAAAAACATGGTTCAAATAGGAGGATAAATACTGTTGGAAAAGTTATAGCAGTATGCATCAATAGAATGTAAAAACTTAGGAAGTATAAGATAGGAGAATAGGAAAAATGGAACTAACTCATATAAATGAAGAAGGAAGAGCAAGAATGGTTGATGTATCTGAAAAACTTGATACTGTGCGAGAAGCAGTAGCAATTGGAACAGTTTCCATGAAAAGAGAAACCATTGAAAGAATAAAAGAAGGTACTATTTCAAAAGGAGATGTATTATCAGTAGCGCAGGTAGGAGGTATAATGGGTGCTAAAAATACTCCACAAATAATACCAATGTGCCATCCTATAATGATATCGGGCTGTGATATAAGTTTTCGAATTGACGTTGAAAACAATAAAATTGAAATAACTGCAACTACTAAGACTGTAGGAAAGACAGGCATTGAGATGGAAGCCCTTACTGCTGTATCCACTGCAGCATTAACTATTTATGATATGTGTAAGGCTATTGATAGGGAAATGGTCATAAACAATATTATGCTTGTAAAAAAAAGTGGAGGGAAATCAGGCATATTTGAAAGGAAGGGATTATGATGAGTAAGGTTATTGCAGTGAATATAAGTGAGAAAAAAGGTGTTATAAAACATCCTATAGAAAAAGGTTTCTTTAGAGTTAATCATGGTCTAGATGGGGATGCTCATGCAGGAGAGTGGCATAGGCAGGTAAGTTTGCTTGGAACTGAAAGTATTGATAAAATGAAGGCATCAGGAGTCGAAGGACTTACTCCAGGAAAGTTTGCTGAAAACATCACTACTGAGGGAATAGTTTTATATGAACTTCCTATAGGAACAAAGCTTAAAATTGGCGATGTTACGCTAGAAGTTACTCAGATAGGAAAGGAATGTCATTTGGGCTGCGAAATTAGAAAATTGGTAGGAGATTGTGTAATGCCTAGAGAAGGAATATTTACCAAAGTACTAGAAGAGGGGTATATTAAAGCAGGAGATAATATTATAATAGTTTAAAATAAGAAAAATAACAATTCAAGTGATATTTTTGAATTGTTATTTTTTTTCACTATATTAAGCTATTCCATAACCATATTTTTCAAAGATCTTTTTGCAAGTATCAGTAAATAAGAAATCTTCAAATGCTTTTGCGGCATCAGTATTTTTACTAGCCTTAATTATTCCGATTGGATATGTAATCGGTGAATGCTTGTCCTCTGCTATTGTTTCTATAATTTTAGCATCTTTACTGCTTAATGCATCACTTTTATATACAAATCCAACTTCAGCATTTCCAGAAGTCGACCAGGCAAGTACTTCTTTTACATCTTTTGCAAATACAAGTTTTGATGAAATAGAATCTTTAATACCAAGCTTAGTGAAAACTTCATCAGCATATTGTCCAGCTGGTACACTTTTAGGTTCCCCAACAGCTATCTTTTTAACCTTATCACTTGTTAGATCAGAAAGACCGGTTATAGCAGTGTCTTTAGGTCCGACTAAAACTAAATCATTTTTAACTAAGTCTTTTTTAGTATTTTCAAGTAATAAAGATTTGCTGTCTAATGCTTTCATTTGGCTTTGACCAGCTGAAATGAAGATATCACAAGGAGCACCTTGTTCTATTTGTTGCTGTAGAGATCCAGAAGCACCATAGTTAACAGTTAAAGTAACATTTGGAGCAGTCTTTTTATATTCGTCTTGTATATCTGTCAGTGCTTCTTTTAAACTAGCAGCAGCGGAAATATTTAATTCTATTGAAGCTTTAGTAGCAGATTCCTTTTGTGGAGTAGTTGATGCCTTTTGAGCTCCACAACCAATAAGTGACGTTGTTAATAAAACAGTTACTAAACTAAATAATCCTATTTTCTTTTTCATAAATAAAACCTCACATTCATAAAAATATTTTTACTATAATCATGTTTCATTACGTTTGGATATGTTTCGTTACGTTTTGCTTGTTGATTATTATACTAGCATTTATTTATAAGAAAAACAATATGTAATTGTAAAAATAAGTACTTGAATAGAAATATTGACAAAATTATTAGGAGATGATTATAATTAGGCTAATGGTAATGTGATGTTACGGTATGTTTTATTAGATAAAGATCTCAAAGAAGAGATTACAGAAATGTATGAGCTTCTTTGAGATTTTTTTTTGCTTATGTTGAGAAAATATATAATTATGTAAAAGTAATATAGCTTGTAATATCGCATCTCTATATTGCATTTGTCAGGTAGAAACAGTAATTACGTAATATTATTGCCTCTACCCATAATCCTTTATAATTATTTCAAGATATTTTTGACTCATTGTATTTATTGAAATAATAAAGGATTTTATAAATGTGATACTGATGTAAAACTATTTTCAAATTGTATTAACAAATGAAAAAAATTAACACAATAGGAAAATATTGTTGAGAATTTAGTCAGAATATCTTATAATGTACATAATCAATAGTAACATAACAACATTGATTGAATTTAACTTGGGGGAGGAAATAAAAATGAAATTAAGTGCAAGAAACCAATTGGCAGGAAAAGTTGTTGAAATTAAAGAAGGGGCAGTAAATGCATCAGTAAAAATCGAAATTGCTGAAAATATTATAATATCAGCAACTATCTCAATGGACGCAGTAAGGGAACTAGGATTAACAGTAGGATCAGAAGCTACAGCAGTAATTAAGGCAACATCAGTAATGGTTATGGCTTAGTTCGCTATCATCTTATACTACATATGAAATCATAATCAAAAGAGGATATCTTAAGTTAAGATATTCTTTTTTTACTAGCAGTTTACTATATATATTCAGATAAAAAGATATATATCAAAAAATAATTCTTTACAATACTACAAGAATATAGGTATATGTGTGTATATTTATGATATCTATATGCAATGTTCGGAATCGTTAATAATGATCTCAAAGAGGAGAATGCAGAAATGTAGAAAACTCTTTGAGATTTTTTGTTTATAAAAAATTAAATTATGATATCCCAATAATGGTATCTTAAAAGGTTGAACAAGAATGGAGTGATTAATTTGAAATTTGTTACATTTTCTGGACCACCATCATCGGGCAAGACTTCAGTAATATTAAAGGTAATTGAGAGCTTAAAATCGGAACAAAAAAAATTTGGAGTTATAAAATTTGACTGTCTTACAACTTATGATGATTTACTTTATAAAAAGGCAGGAATTGAAGTTATGGTAGGATTATCAGGAAATCTTTGCCCAGATCACTTTTATATCAGTAATATAGATGATTGTGTTAAATATGGAGCAGAGAATGGTTTCGATTTGTTGATAAGCGAGAGTGCGGGGTTATGTAATAGGTGCTCACCTCATATTAAAGGTATTTTAGCGGTATGCGTAATAGATAGTCTTTCTGGAGTAAACACTCCTAAAAAGATTGGACCAATGTTAAAATATGCGGATATTATAGTAATTACAAAAGGTGACATAGTTTCTCAAGCTGAAAGAGAAGTATTTAGTTTTATGGTAAAAGAGGCTAATCCCAAGGCACACATAGTGTATGTTAATGGTCTTACTGGTCAAGGCGCTTATGAATTAAGCTTAAGCATAAAAAAAGCAAAATCTATTGAGAGTCTTGAAGGAGAAAAACTTAGATTTACAATGCCTTCAGCATTATGCTCTTATTGCCTTGGAGAAACAATAATAGGTGAAGATTACCAAACTGGAAATACAAAAAAAATAAATTTCCAAGAAATTAAAGGTAACAGAGAACTTAAAAGGAGTTATTCTTTAGACAATAATAGTGAAATATCTGAAATAGACTGCACAATAGTTAACTCATTAACAATTGTAGGAGGACATGATAAAGGTGGAAATAAAGAAGATATTGAACTTACAATTAAAGTAGGAGAAGTAATTTGCATAGTTGGACCTACAGGATCTGGTAAAAGTAGATTACTCGAAGATATAGAGTGTATTGCGAGTGGTGATACTCCAACTGGAAGAATTATAAAAATAAATAGAGAAAATTTAAATTGTAGCAGGCTGGTTGCAGAGCTTTCACAGAATATGAATTTTGTAATGGATGTATCTGTAGAAGAATTTATAAGAATGCATGCAAAAAGCAGGAATGTTATAGAGATAAAAAGTATTACAGACAAAATAGTAAAATATGCAAATGAACTAGCAGGAGAGGAATTCACTGGGGATACACCGATAACTTCATTGAGCGGGGGGCAATCAAGAGCATTAATGATTGCAGATACAGCATTATTAAGCGTTTCCCCAATAGTACTAATTGATGAAATTGAAAATGCAGGGGTAGATAGAAGCAGGGCATTAGAACTTTTAGTTAAAGAAGGAAAAATAGTTTTTGTATCTACTCATGACCCTATATTAGCATTACTTGGGGATAAGAGAATTGTGATAAAAAATGGTGCGATAAATAAAGTAATCACAACAGTTCCAAAGGAAAGAGATAATCTTAAGATTATGAAACAAATTGATAATAAAATGTTAGAACTCAGAAATGCCTTAAGAAGTGGTAAAGTAATAGACTGGGATATGAAAGAGTATTTTCTATAGATATCCAAATGCGACTTTAGACTTATGCAATAGCCAACCGAAATTAGGTGAACTCTGTTGTTTCGGTTGTTATAGAATACAGCTGTGAATTTCTAACATCAGAAGTTGCACCATTTCTGCATGCTCCCGAGTCAAGTTCGTGACAAGCAAAAATGGAACATCTTCTTATTAAAAATAAGTGAAAAAAATATAAGATGGAGGTTTAAAAATATGGGAAAGATGAAAAATATAATTGATAAATCAGAATATGATGTTCTTGGATTGTTACCGTGTCCTATAAAAGTCCCAATAGAAGTTGGTTTTGATGAAATGATAAATGATTTAGAAAGTGAATGTGATTTTAAATATCTTGTTGAAGGTAATGCTAATTATGAGGTCATGTGGATGGATGAGTCTTCATATATTCCTAAAAAAGAAGAATTGCCAAAGATTATTATAAGTGCCGGAGTTAATAGCTTTTATAGAAAAGATTTTAGAGCTAAGGCAATAGAAGAGAAATACTTTAAGGAAGTCAAAAGCATAGAAGATGGAAAATTAATTGAAAATGATTTTAGTGATCCAAAAGGTAATTATTATATAATGGCATTAAATCATTTAGTTATGGCAGTAGATTTAACTAAATTGAATAATAGAAATATACCAACCTCGTGGGGAGAACTTTTGAATAGTTCATTTAAAAAAGAAGTTGCCATAAGAGGAAAGCGAGGAAAGTATTGTGAAACAACATTGCTAGCGATATATAAAGATTATGGTATGGATGGAATTATGAAATTAAAAGAACTTGTTGGATTTGGCGGACATCCAGCTGAAATGGTAAAGAATGCAGGGAAAGGAATTGAGAATTCACCTACAATTAGTGTTATTCCTTATTTTTATGCAAGGCTCCTTAAAAATAATAAGAATGTTAAGATTGTTTGGCCTGAAGAAGGTGCAATAGTTAGTCCAGTGACATTATTAGTCCAAAATGATATTTCAAACATGTTGGAAAATGTGGTAAATTATTTTACTAGTGAACAAGTACAAAATGTATGCAAAGATGCAGCACTGCCTCATCCAATGGATTATTTAGAGTATTTAAAAGAAAACAATTATAAGTTAAATTGGTTGGGATGGGATTTTATAAGCAATAATGATATAAACAAATTACTTCCAAAGTTAAATAAATGTTTCTAAATGCTAGAAATTCTCACCTCTAAATGTTAGAATAAATTATTATACGGAGGAGGGAAGTTCTATGAATAATGAAGAATCCCTAACGGCAGTAGATGTCGCTGAACTATTAAAGATAACTAAAAATACAGTGTATGAAATGGTCAAAAGAGGTGAATTACCTGGATACAAAGTAGGGAAAAAGCTTAGAATTGATAAAAAGGATGTTGAGAATTACATCAATAGTCAAAAGGTAACAAAAGGTAGCAATAATCAGATTAAGATATTAATAGATGAGCCAGTAATAGAAGAAAACCTGAGTAATATAAAAAAAGTGGAAAATTCAAATGATATTATAATATCAGGGCAAGATGTGATTTTAGATGTTTTAGCAGAAAAAATTATGGAAAAGGCAAATGATATAAGGGTCCTTAGGTCTAATACAGGAAGCTATTCAGGTCTATATGACTTATATAATGATAAAATTTCTATATCGTCAGTACATTTATGGGATGGAGATACTAATGAATATAATACTGCTTTTGTAAGAAAACTAGTTCCAGGTATATCTTGTTTAATTATAAACCTGGCTTACAGAAATGTTGGTTTTTATGTTCCAAAAGGAAATCCCAATAAAATAACTAATTGGAAAGACTTGATTAAAGAAGATATATCCATGATAAATAGGGAAAAAGGTTCTGGAATAAGAATTTTGCTTGACGAGAAATTAAGAGTTAATAATATAAATAGAGAACAAATTAAAGGATATAATATTGAAAAACAATCCCACTCTGCAGTAGCAAGAAGTATTGCAAGAGGGGAAGGTAATGTTGGGATAGGAAATGAAAAAGCAGCTAACCAGGTTGATGGGATTGATTTTATTAAAATTCAGGAAGAAAGATATGACTTAGTTATCAAGGAATCTGATTTAAAATATCCTATATATCAACTTATAATTAGAACCATTCAAAGTGAAGAGTTTAAGAGGGAAATTGAAAGTTTAGGCGGATATGATTTAAAAGATATAGGCAAAATACTTGATAAAACATAAATAATGATATAGTATAAGATTAATATTATAATTTTACTGTGCCTTTTTGTTATTAAAAAATAAGGTATATGAAAGAAAATAATAGATGATGATTGATTATTTTTTGAATATATCTAAATAAAGGAGCGATGGTATATGGATGAAATAGGAGTATTTTTAAACGAAAAAGATCTTATAAGTTCTTTTGAAGAAGCACGATATGTAAAAATATTTGCAAAAGAAAAATATTTGTGGAAAACAAAAAAAACTATTTTAATTAATAGGGCAGGTGGTGAAAAATCAATAAATGAAATCAGACAGGAATACAAAAATGTAATTAATGAAATGGATGATTGTAAAATTATAATAGTAACAAAGGCTTTTGGAATTCCGTATAGTGTATTTTATATGGGGGATTTTAGTGTTTGGGAATTGGAAGGAAACCCATTTGATTATTTTGATGAAATTATTAAAAATGAAATGGTCCAAGAGGAGAATGAAAATAAAGAAGTTGAAATTGCTAAGAAACTTGGCGATGGATATTTCATGATAGATCTACAGGAATTAGAGCTGATAAATCCTGAAATAACTTCTAAAAAGGCAATAATTCCTTATTTAGAAAAAGAGGATGTAAAAAAAATAGAAGTACGCTGTTGTCATGTACCGCCTTGGCTGGTTGCAAAAATGGACAAGGGTGAAATCTTATTATCCATTAATGAGATAAAAAGAAATGATTATATGGTAACTGTACAGAAAAATGTTTGAGGCACATGAAAGAAATAATAGACTAGGAGGCGAATTTATGGAGAAAATAATAACTAAGTATGGTATTTTAAATGATGCTATTATTGCTGAGTATTATTCCACTGGGGAACCAGAAGCGTATAAGGTGGAAGAATACAGTGAATTAAAAGTTTTAGACTATAATTTAGTACCGTTGCATGGATTTGTAGATGAAAGAAGAAAAGAATTTCCACCAGTAAAGGTATTTAAGAATGGCAATATTAAGAGTATTTCATTAAATGACTTGACAGTAATAAATACTAGTATAGGTGTATTTGAAGTTGAAAAAATAACATTCTATGAAGATGGTGAAATAAATAGATTGTTTCCTTTGGATGGAAGATTGTCAGGGTATTGGACTGAAGATGATGAATATAAATTAGCAAAAGCTTATAAATTTAGTTTTGATTTTTCATCATTTGAAGCTAAGATTATGTCTCTTCATTTTTATGAAACACAAGAACTTAAAAGTATCACATTGTGGCCAAAAGAAAGAATTAAAATAAATGTTGGAGAATATAATTTTGCAGGCAGAATAGGAGTCTCTTTATATAAAAGTGGAAAAATAAAATCCTGTGAGCCATTAATTGCAACAAATATAAAAACGCCCATTGGAAAAATTGAAGCTTATGACGTTAATGCAATGGGAATTCATGGGGATAGTAATTCTTTAGAATTTTATGAAGATGGAAGCATAAAATCTCTTATCACATCTACTAATACAATTACAATTAAAACATCGGAAGGTGACACGATTTTTCATTCTCCAAAAAAAATTAGATTGTATTCTAACAGTGAAGTTCTGGATACGATAACTTTAAAGGTGGAATTTATTGATGATAAGGTCATAATAGATAAACAATATGAATATGAGATTAAAGAAAATAAATTTGAGATAAAAGCATTTGGAGAAAGACACTTTACCCTTAATGGAGATAGAAATAAATAATTCTCATTAAATTTAACAAAACACGAATGATTTTGATAAATTGATAAAAATATATCGTTATCATTAGAAAAGTTATAGAAAATAAAAAAATAGTTTGCAATATCAGTTTTTTGTGATATTATAATTTCAATAAATAAAACAAGCAAATGAAAAAAAGAAATTAATAAAAAAGTAATTATATACAAGTTTTTTTAAAATAATATAACTTAAATTAAAAAAATATTAACCTGTCATTAAGGCAATGGAGTCTAAGTGTTTAACTCAATGAGGAAGTTAACGACTTAGATTTTTTTATTACAATGAAAGGACAAAGAAGTCTATTTTATTATAACTATTAATAGTTAAATAAATTAGGCTTATTTTTTAAAATTAATTTATTGTTATATTAATACAAATAAGTTATAATGACCCATTTGGGCTTATATAATATATTTAATTATGAGGAGGAAACTAATATGAGACAAGTAGCTATTTATGGAAAGGGTGGAATAGGAAAATCTACAACCACACAAAATTTAACTTCAGCTTTAGCTGAAATGGGAAAGAATATAATGATCGTAGGATGTGATCCTAAAGCAGATTCCACAAGATTAGTTCTTGGAGGTTTAGCACAAAAAACAGTTCTAGATACTTTAAGAGAAGAAGGAGACGACATTGAATTAGATGCAATCTTAAAAACAGGATATGGAAATATAAGATGCGTTGAATCAGGCGGACCAGAACCAGGAGTTGGATGTGCAGGAAGAGGTATTATTACTTCAATAGGAATGCTTGAACAATTAGGAGCATATACACCTGATTTAGATTATGTATTCTATGATGTATTAGGAGACGTTGTATGCGGAGGTTTTGCAATGCCAATCAGAGAAGGTAAGGCACAAGAAATATACATCGTAGCATCTGGAGAAATGATGGCATTATATGCAGCAAATAATATTTCAAAAGGTATTCAAAAATATGCTAAAACTGGTGGTGTTAGATTAGGTGGAATCATCTGTAATAGTAGAAAAGTTGATAAAGAATTAGACCTTTTAGAAGCTTTTGCAAAAGAACTTGGAAGTCAACTTATCCATTTCGTACCAAGAGATAACATGGTTCAAAGAGCTGAGATACACAAACAAACAGTTATAGAATTTGATCCAAAAGCTGATCAAGCTGATGAATACAGAACATTAGCTAAGAATATAAACGAAAATAAAATGTTTGTTATTCCAAAACCAATGAAACAAGAAAGATTAGAAGAAATATTAATGGAATATGGTTTAATGGATATCTAAGATAAAAGCATAATTATTAATTTACAATTCACAATTATTGATTAATGTTGAAGCTCATAAAGAAAGTTTTGCTAAACAAATAGAAGATTCCCACAAGGCGAAAGTTATGCTATCCAAATACAAGATTTGGAGCATCACTTTTGGAGCACCACTTTTCCATTCAGGATTTTTTGAATTCAATTATTTATAATGTGAAATTTAAGTTGAAAAATATATAAAACAAAATATTAAATAAAAGGAGATAGAGAGATATGTATATGATTCGAGCAATAATAAGACCAGAAAGGGTTAGTACTGTGCTTTCAGAATTATTGGATGCTGGATTCCCAGAAGTAACGAAGATGGCAGTTTATGGTAGAGGGAAACAAAAAGGAATCAAAGTTGGAGAAATATATTATGATGAACTTCCAAAAGAGATGCTTCTAATTGCTGTTAAAGATGAAGATAAAGATGATGTTATAAAGGTAATAATTAGAAATTCTAGAACAGGAGAAAAGGGCGCATTTGGAGACGGAAAAATATTCGTTGCACCAATTGAGGAAGTATACACTGTAAGTAGTGGAAAATCAGGATTATAAAAAGAATTAGGAGGAATAGCTTTATGAAAGAAGTTATGTGTATTATTCGTTTGAATAAAGTTAATAAAACTAAAGAAGCACTCGCAGAAGCTGGCTTTCCATCCATTACTTGCAGAAAAGTACTTGGAAGAGGCAAGAAATCAATTGATATAGCTTTAGTTGAAGCTTACATGGAAACTGGTGAAGTACCGCCAACATCGTATGGTGAGAATTTATCAGAAAGAGGAAGATTAATACCTAAAAGATTTATAACTTTAGTAGTAAAAGATGACGAAGTAAAAACAGTAGTAGATACCGTGATAAGTGTAAATTCGACTGGGACTCCAGGAGATGGAAAGATATTTGTATTACCAGTTGAAGAAGTATACAGAGTCAGAGATGGACAAATAGGTGAAGAGGCAATTTAAAGTGTGGAGGTGAAGTTAATGAGTAAAGTTGATAGTGTTTTGGACAAGTATAGTGCCAAAGTATATAAAAACAGAAAGAAACATATGCTTGAACTTGAGCAGGAAACTCAAGAAATAGATGCAAATAGAAGAACTATACCAGGAGTTATGACACATAGAGGATGTTGTTATGCTGGATGTAAAGGTGTTGTTCTTGGACCATTAAAAGATATAGTACTTTTAACTCATGGACCGATAGGATGTGGATATTATTCATGGGGTACTAGAAGAAATAAAGCAATACCACAGAAAGGCGACGGAAACTTTATACAATATTGTTTTTCTACAAATTTAGGTGAAAGTGATATCGTATTTGGTGGAGAAAAGAAATTAAAGGCTGCTATAAAAGAAATTGTAGATATATTTAATCCAAAAGCAATATTTATATGTGCGACATGTCCAGTTGGACTTATAGGTGATGACTTACCAGCAGTTGCAAATGAATCTAAAGAATTGTATGGAATTGATGTTATATCATTCCCTTGTGAAGGATATAAAGGTGTATCTCAATCAGCAGGACATCATATTGCAAATAACAAGCTGATAAAATCTGTAATCGGAACTATGGATTACACACCAAAAACTCATTCAGTTAATATCCTTGGTGAATATAACATAGGTGGTGACGCTTGGGAAATAGAAAGAATTCTAAAGAAAATAGGCTATGAAGTTATATCAGTCATGACAGGTGATGCTAGCATTGACGATATAAGAAAAGCCCATACTGCAGATTTAAATCTAGTCCAATGTCACCGTTCCATTAATTATATCGCAGAAATGATGAAAATTCAATATGGTACTGCATGGATAAAAGTTGATTTTATCGGGGTTGATTGTACTGTTAGAACTTTAAGAGATATTGCGAAATTCTTTAATGATCCAGAGTTCACAGAAAGAACAGAGGCTGTTATAGCTGAAGAGCTTGAAGATATTAAAGATGATATGGATTATTATAAAAGCAAGTTAACTGGTAAAAAGGCAGGGTTGTATGTTGGAGGTTCAAGATCTCACCATTATCAAATGCTATTAAATGATTTAGGTGTAGAAACATTAGTTGCAGGATTTGAATTTGCACATAGAGATGACTATGAAGGTAGAGAAGTAATACCAACTATAATTGAAGATGCGGATTTAAAAAATATCGAAGTATTAGAAGTAGAAAAAATTGAAGGTAAATATAAACCAGTTAAAACAGATGAAGAATTAGAAGAATTAAAGAAAGAAATCATTAATTTAGAATATTATCCAGGTATGATGCGTGACATGAAAAAAGGTTCGATTGTAGTTGATGACTTAAATGAATTTGAAACAGAAGAATTTATTAAAAAGTTAAAACTTGACATGTTTTTCTCGGGCATTAAGGATAAATATATAATACAAAAAGGTGGAGTATTATCAAGACAATTGCACTCTTATGATTATAGTGGACCTTATGCAGGATTTAAGGGTGCTGCAAACTTTGGTAGAGATGTAACAATGAGTTTATATACTCCAGCATGGAAATACACTGTAGCTCCATGGAAAACTGAATCAATATTAGAAGGAACATTTGGAGGTGAGGTATAATGTTAGATTTAACTCCTAAAGAAATTAAGGAAAGAAAAGCGATTACTATTAATCCTAGTAAAACATGTCAACCTGTTGGTGCTATGTATGCAGCTCTTGGAGTTCATGGATGTATGCCCCACAGTCATGGTTCACAAGGTTGTTGCTCATATCATAGAACAGTTTTATCTAGACATTTCAAAGAACCAGCTATAGCAACTAGTTCATCATTTAGTGAAGGTGCTTGCGTATTTGGTGGTGGTAGCAATATTAAAACTGCTGTTAAAAATATTTTTGATATGTATAATCCAGAAATAATTGCAGTTCATACTACATGTTTATCAGAAACAATTGGTGATGATTTAAAAGGTTTTATTGATGCTATAGATATTCCAGAAGGAAAATATGTGTTACATGCAAATACCCCAAGTTATGTTGGATCACATATTACTGGATTCTCTAATATGGTTACTGGCTTTATTAAAGGTTTATCTAAAACAACTGGAGTAAAGAACGGAAAAATGTGCGTGATTCCTGGATTCGTTAACCCTGGCGATATGCGTGAAGTAAAGAGATTATTAAAACTTATGGGTGTAGATTTTACAATGTTACCAGATACAACTGGAGTTTTAGATGCCCCAATGACTGGAAAATATGAAATGTATCCAAAGGGTGGTACAAAGATTCAAGATATTATTGAATTAGGTGACTGCGAAAAAACATTAGCACTAGGGAGCTTTGCTTCAGAAGCAGGAGCATCTACTCTTGAAAAATCATTCAAGATTCCATACTCTACATTAAAGATGCCAATAGGTATTGGTTCTACAGATGAATTAATTATGGAATTAAGTAAATTCAGCAAGCAACAAGTTCCTTATGAACTTGAAGAAGAAAGAGGACAATTAGTTGATATAATGATTGACTCTCATCCATATTATGATGGAAAGAAAGTAGCCTTATATGGAGATCCAGATGTGCTAATTGCTTTATCTAAATTCTTATTAGAGCTTGGAATGATTCCTAAGTATGTAATTACAGGAACTCCATCAAATGTATTTGAAAAACAAATGCAAGCATTGTTTGATGAATTTGGTGTTGAAGGCTGCATAGCTAAACAAGATGCTGATCTTTTTGAATTACATCAATTAATTAAGAATGAATCTGTTGATTTACTAATGGGTGGAACTCATGGTAAATACATAGCAAGAGCTGAAGATATCCCACTAGTTAGAATTGGATTCCCAGTATTAGATAGATATGTTCATTCATATATGCCTAATGTTGGATATAGAGGTGCTATGAGATTATTAGAATTAATGCTTGGTGCATTAATGGATAGACAAGATAGAGACGTAAAAGATGAAGATTTTGAATTAGTAATGTAGATAAATATGTGGAATTTAAGGTTGTGTGGTAGTCAGCCGAAAGTACAGGTACTCTGTTGTTTCGGTTGCTATAGAATATATCTGTGAATTTCTAACATTAGAAGTTGTGCCCAAAATGCTTGTTCAAAGCATGCTTTGAACAAGCATATTTGGAACAACTTCTAATGAAGAAATATCTACAGCTATATTCTAAATGCAACACTGCACAAAAGAGTACCCATACTTTCTGGTGTAGTATATACTCAAAAGTTTAAATTTAGATGTTAATTTATTTATCTAAAAGAGTTGTGAAGTAAGTATTAAGTGGAAGGGCGTGTACTTTGGATAAGTGAAAATGGAATGATTTCTAATGAAGAAATCCTACATTAGTATTCTAAATGCAACACTGCATATTATGACCATTGTGGTTACAAAAGAGTACCTATCATTTCTGGTGTAATGTATACTCCAAAACTTAAATTTATTTTTAAAATTATTTATCTAAAAATAGTGTGTGAAGTGAGTGTTTAATAAGTATTTAGTGGAAAGATGTGTATTTTGGATAAAGTTTTCACTGCAAGTTAAGTGTAAATGTTGATTTATTTATTTAAGAAAGTACCCACCATTTCTGGTGCGGTGTATATCTAAAATTTAAACTTGTTTTTTAAATTTATTTATTTGGAAAGAGTGTGTGAAATAGTATAAACCAAATCATATGTATATGTTGCAATTCACAATTGAGGCTAAAATTCTTGCAATATTTTTAGAATTATGATGACGAATTAGTTTTGCAACATATATATAACAATATAAAAAAAGCAGCTATGATGTAATTAAGATTTTAAAAGATATGTTAAATTCAAAAAAGTTAATAATTTCAATGATTGAGCAATTGAACATGGATAAAGCATGTCAATTGCTCTATCTATTAATAAGGCTTTTAATGCTTATTAATATTGAAAATTGAGAATGTAGAATGAGTAATAAATTTAGTTATAAGGAATTTGTAAAAAATGTATTATGTGCATTATTTAAAGTAAAGTTAACTTTCATCCTTTATTCTCAATTCTCAATATATAATTATAAATTCAAAAGGTGGTGTGGCATTATGGAAAAGAAAATAAGTAATTCACTTCTTGAAGAAAGAGAAGATTTTGTGTGTTTTAAAGAGGGGCATAACAAAAAATCTATGAAGTGTGATGGCGATAGTGTATCAGGATCAGTTAGTCAAAGAGCGTGTGTATATTGTGGAGCAAGAGTTGTATTAAATCCAATAACAGATGCATACCACATAGTTCATGGACCTATTGGATGTGCTAGTTACACTTGGGATATAAGAGGAAGTCTTTCAAGTGGTGATAATTTATATAGAAATAGTTTTTCAACAGATTTAAGTGAACAAGATGTTATTTTTGGTGGTGAAAAAAAATTAATTGCTGCCATAGAAGGGATAATGGAAAATCATAATCCTAAGTTGATTTTCGTTTATGCAACTTGCATTGTTGGAGTAATAGGTGACGATGTTAAGGCAGTATGTAAAATGGCTGAGGAAAAATACAATGTACCTGTAATTCCAGTTATGTCGCCAGGTTTTTCTGGAAATAAATCTAAAGGATATAAATTAGCATGTAATGCACTAATGAATTTATTTTCTAGAAATATTCTCCCTAAGAGAAAAGGAATTAATATGTTAGGAGATTTCAATTTAGCTGGTGAAATATGGATTGTTAAAGAGTATCTAAAGAAAATTGGAGTAGATGTGATATCAACTATTACTGGAGATTCCAGCTATGACAAATTAATCAAAGCTAGCAGCGCAAGTTTTAATGTTGTTCAATGTGCTGGCTCCATGACATATTTAGCAAAGAGAATGGAAGCAGAAATGGACATTCCTTTCGTTAAAATAAGTTTTGTGGGACTTGAAGATACAAAAAATTCATTACTCAGAATAGCAAGCTTATTTGGAGATGAAGAAATGTTAGCAAAGGCTAAGGCTTTTGTTAAGGAAGAAGAAGAAAAGATATTGCCTATATTAGAAAAATATAAGGAAAATCTTAGAGGTAAAAAAGCCGCAATATATGTAGGCGGAGGATTTAAAGCAATCTCCTTAATCAAACAGTTTAATGAACTTGGAATAGATACAGTGATGGTTGGAACACAAACTGGAAAGAAAGATGATTATGAAGTTATAAATAGTTTAGTTAAAGATGGAACAGTAGTTTTGGACGATGCAAATCCTTCGGAATTAGAAAAATTTATGATTGAGCAGGATGTAGATATTTTAGTTGGAGGAGTTAAGGAAAGACCACTTGCTTATAAACTGGGAGTTGCCTTTTGTGACCATAATCATGAAAGAAAGCATCCACTTGGAGGTTTTGTGGGAGCTGTTAATTTCGCAAAGGAAATTAATCTTTCAATTAATAGTCCTGTATGGAAGTATGTAAAGGAGAGTGAAGAGAATGAAGGAATCTAAAAGTTATGTAAATCTAACCGTAAATCCATGCAAAATGTGTATGCCTATGGGAGTTAGCAATGCTTTATATGGAATTAAGAATTGTATGACTATATTACATGGATCACAAGGTTGTAGTACATATATTAGAAGACATATGGCAACACACTATAATGAGCCTGTAGATATTGCTTCATCTTCACTAACTGAAGAAGGAACTGTTTATGGTGGTGAAAATAATTTAATTAAAGGATTAGAAAATTTAATTAAATTATATAACCCAGAAGTTATAGGTATTGCAACAACTTGCCTTGCAGAAACCATAGGAGAGGATGTAGTAAGGCTTTCAAAGATATTTTATGAAAAACATCCAGATAGTAAAGTTAAATTAATACCAATACAATCTCCTGGATATGGTGGAACTCAATATGGCGGATATTTTACAGCATTAAGGGCAGTTGTAGAAAATGTAGAAATGTATCCAGATAAAAATGAAAAGGTAAATGTTATTGCCGGGCCAATGAGTAGTGCAGATATGAGGGAGATAAAAGAGATCTTGGAGGATTTTAAAATTGATTATATATTGTTACCTGACTTATCTGAGAATTTAGATGGAGTTCATAGCAAAAAATATAATAGGCTTCCAAGCAATGGTACGAGTATAGAAGAAATTAAATTTATGGGTGGTGCAAAGGCTACCATTGAATTAACCACATTTATTAAAGAAGAATATTCTGTAGGAGTTTATTTAGAGGAGAATTTTGGAGTTAAGAATTTTAGAATTAATGTTCCAAGAGGTCTTAGAGATACTGATAATTTTTTAAAAGTGCTAGCTAAAATATCAGGAAATCCAATTCCAGAAAAATATAAAAAACAAAGAGGAAGATATTTAGATGCTATGATTGATTCTCATAAATATAATGCAGAAGCTAGAATTGCTATATTTGGAGAACCTGATTTTGTATACGCTACTGCAAGACTAGCTGTAGAAAACGGAGCTGTACCAGTACTTATTGCAAGTGGAGATGTATGTAAAAAACTTGAACCAAGCTTAAGGGAAGAAGTTGACGAACTTTCAAATCAGTTATTTGCAGGTGAATGCAAAATCATAGATGAGGCAGATTTTAAGGAAATAGAAAAATTCGCCTTAGATTTAAAGGTAAATGTAATGATTGGAAGCTCGGATGGAAGAAGAATAGAGGAAAAACATAAGATTCCATTAATTCGAATGTCATTTCCTATTCACGATAGGATCGGTGGACAAAGAATATTATCTATAGGCTATGAAGGATCTTTAAATTTAGGGGATCAAATTACTAATGTTATGCTTGCTAAGACTGAAATGACATTTAGAGAGAATTTATACAATGAATATTATAAGGAAGAAGTTGAAATAAGTAATAAAGATATAGCAATTGAGGGGGAGAAAAAGATGGAAGCAAGAATTATCAGCAGAGAAGAAGTAGAAGAAAAAACAAAAACTCATCCATGTTTTAGCTGTTCATCAGCTCACAAGTATGCAAGAATGCACATTCCTATAGCGCCAAAGTGTAATATTAGCTGCAATTATTGTTTAAGAAAATTTGATTGTGTTAATGAGAGCAGACCAGGGGTAACAACTGAAGTATTATCGCCAGAGGAAGCTTTTGCTAAATACAAACTAGTAAAATCAAAAATGGACAACTTAAAAGTTGTTGGAATAGCTGGACCTGGCGATGCTCTTGCTAACTTTGATAATGTTAGGGAAACTTTGAAGCTTATAAGAGAACATGATCCAGAAGTTACATTTTGTTTATCAACAAACGGATTAATGCTTCCATTTTATGCTCAAGAGCTGATTAATTTAGGAGTAAGTCATGTAACTGTAACAATGAATGCTATTGATCCTAAAATAACTGCTAAAGTATATAAATTCGTAGATTATTTAGGGGTTACTTATACTGGTGAAGAGGCAGCTCAAATTCTCTTAAATAACCAATTATCAGGTATTAAGTATTTAGCTGATAGAGGAATTATGGTTAAGGTCAATATAGTAATGCTTAAGGGAATTAATGATCATCATATAGAGGAAGTAACAAAAAAAGCAAAGGAACTTGGAGCAGGAATAACAAATATAATGCAAATGATTCCTGTAAAAGGAAGTGTCTTTGAAAATATGCCTCTTACAAGTAATAAGGAAATAATGGATTTAAGAAAAAAATGTGGAGAGCATATTGAACAGATGTATCATTGTAAGCAATGCAGAGCAGATGCTATTGGTTTACTTGGAGATGATCAATCTCAAAAATTTAATAAGCCATCAAATGTAAAGGAAGTTACAGAAGAAAAACCACTAAAGTTTGCTATTGCATCAAAAAGTGGAATAGGCGTGGACATGCATTTCGGACATGCATCTGAATTTTATATCTATGAATATAAAAATGGAGAGCCAAGATATTTGGAAAAAAGAAATGTTGAAAAATATTGTAATGGTAAAGAAGTTTGTGAGGAAGAGGAAGATAAGTTTGCTAAGCTTTCAAAAGTTGTTTCAGACTGCAATGGAGTACTTTGTCTTAGAATTGGTGATGAACCAAAAAGAAAATTTAAAAGTATGAATATAGAAGTTTTTATGACATGTGAAACCATTGAAACAGCTGTTGAAAAAGCAGCAGAAGCTATATTAAAAGGAACTGAAGTTGAAGAAATGCTAAGAGCTTAATGTGATATCCAACGAAAGAACAGGTGCTCTGTTGTTTCGGTTGCTAGATAATATATCTGTGAATTTCTAACATTAGAAGTTGCACCCATTTCTGCATGCTCCTTAGGCAAGCTAAGGACAAGCAAAAATGGAACAACTTCTAATGAAGAAATGCCTACAGCCATATTATCAATGCAACACTACACAAAAGAGTACCTCTTCTTTCTGGTATGGAATATACATCAAAGTATAAATATTTAATAAAAATAGGAGATGAGTGAAATGATAGATATTAAACATCATATTTTTGTTTGTGCAAGTTGTAGAGTTAATGGAATGCAAAAAGGAATGTGTTATTCTAAAGATTCGGTAAAGGTTGTACAAAAGTTTATGGAAGAAGTTGAAGATAGGGATTTAATAAATGAAGTTATGGTAACTAATACAGGGTGTTTGGGAGTTTGCAATAAAGGTCCTATAGTAGTTGTTTATCCTGAAGGAACTTGGTATGGAAATGTAAAGGTTGAAGATGTAGAAAGAATTGTAGAAGAACATATCGAGGGTGGAAAAGTAGTACAAGAATTAGTTATTTAAAAATAATTTTATACTAGTCCATAAAAGTGAGCTGTCGCACTATGAACTGCTCTCTGTCAAGCAAACAGTGAAAAAATAAAAATATTTGATACCGCCAATTACAAAAGTATTGGCGGTATTTTATGCTACAGATTTCGGATAGTATCGATAGTATAAGGTGCCATATATTTTAGAATAGTATTGTTTTACTGCATTAACAATTCATGGTATAATGAAGAATAATTAATTGAGGCCATAGAGAGTAATTATCTCTATGGTTTTGATTTTAAGATAGCTCTGTTCATTTAAAAAATTTAGATTTGTTTTTATTTATGAATTTAAAAAATTGCTTAGATCATAACGAATCAATGATGTAAGGAGATTTGAAAATGATAAGTATAACTAAACTTTTGTGTAATTCTGATAATTATGGAGATAGCTTAAGGTATGTAGAAGGCGCAGCCATAGAAAAGTATGGGGTGAGTCCAGGAAGAGGACCTGTAGTTGCTTGGAACTGTACAAAAACTTGTAATTTAAAATGTAAACACTGTTATGCAAGTTCAGATAATAAAAGATATGATGACGAGCTTACGTTAGATGAATCAAAAAAGTTCATAGACGATTTAAAAGATTTTAACGTACCAGCATTATTGTTTTCTGGAGGAGAGCCTCTGATGAAGGAAAACATTTTGGAATTATTAGATTATGCAAGTCAAAGAAAAATAAGAAGTACAATATCTACTAATGGGATTCTTTTAGATAAAGATGTTTGCAAATCTTTAAAGAAAATAAATCTTGGGTATGTAGGTGTAAGCCTTGATGGTATAGGATCAAATCATGATGCGTTTAGAGGTGTTAATGGTGCTTTTGACAGTGCTTTAAGAGGAATTAGAAACTGTATTGAAGTTAATCAAAAAGTAGGTCTTAGGTTTACTATAAATAAAAACAATTATAAAGAATTGGAAGATATATTTAAGCTAATAAAAGAAGAAAAGATACCTAGAGTGTGTTTCTATCATTTAGTATATTCGGGAAGAGGAAGTAAAATGGTAGATGAAGATATTTCTAAGGAAGAAACAAGACAAGCTCTAGACTTAATCATAAGTAAGGCAATAGAATTTGGTCCAAGTGTTGAGATACTTACAGTTGATAATCATGCAGATGCCGTTTATACATATTTAAAGTCATTAGAGAAATTTAAAGATAAATCAGATAACATATTAAAACTTTTAAAGACTAATGGTGGAAATAGATCAGGAATGGCTTTTGCTAATGTAGACTTTTTTGGAAATGTTCATCCAGATCAATTTACTTGGCAACATACTTTTGGAAATGTGAAAGAAGAAAAATTCGGATATATATGGAGAAATTCTGAAAATGAAATATTAAATGGTCTTAGAAATAGAAAAAAATTATTAAAGGGTAGATGTTCTTCTTGTAAATGGTTAAATGTTTGTAATGGCAATTTCAGAACTAGAGCTGAAGCTGTACATAATGATTTTTGGGCAGAGGATCCTGCTTGCTATCTTACAGATGATGAAATTAATATTATGAAATAAGAAATACAAAAGGGTATATGAGATTTTATGTAAAGGTGAGTGAATGCAAATGATAATATCATGGAATACTACAAATAAATGCAATTTAAAGTGCAGTCATTGTTATAGAGATTCAGGCAAAGAAAGTCAAGGTGAATTAAATACAGAAGAAGCAAAGTTACTTATAGATCAAATTGCAAAAGCTAATTTTAAAATAATGATATTCTCTGGTGGAGAACCATTAATGAGAGAGGATATTTTTGAATTAATAAAGTATGCATCCAAAGCTGACTTAAGACCTGTCCTTGGAACAAATGGCACCCTTATATCAAGGGAAATGGCAGAAAAATTAAAAGCTGCTGGTATTTCTGCAATAGGCATAAGTCTTGATAGTCTTGATTCAAAAAAACATAATAAATTTAGAGGAAATGATGAAGCTTTTAGAGATACCATTTATGCAATGAAAAATTGTAGAGATTTAGGAATTAGATTTCAAATTCATACAACTGTCATGGATTGGAATAAAGATGAGATAATTACTTTGACTGACTTTTCAGTGGCTATGGGAGCAGCAGCTCATCATATATTCTTCCTTGTACCTACAGGAAGAGGAAAAGATATAGAAGATGAATTATTAAATTCAAAAGAGTATGAAGAGTTATTAACGTCAATAATGAAAAAGCAAAGTGAAGTAAACATAGAAATAAAGCCAACTTGTGCTCCACAATTTGTTAGAATTGCAGAAGATTTAGGTTTAAATAGTAGATTTAAACGTGGATGTATTGCAGGAACAAGCTATTGTATTATTAATCCAAAAGGAGATGTTCAGGCTTGTGCTTATTTAACAGAAGTAGCTGGTAATATAAGAGAAATCCCATTTGATGAAATATGGAAAAATAGTGAATTACTCAATAATCTAAGAACTCAAGAATATAAAGGAACTTGTAACAGTTGTAAAGATAAAAAAAGTTGTGGAGGCTGCAGAGCAAGAGCTGCATATTATAATGACGGAGATTATATGGCATCAGATAAAATCTGCATTTTTAATAATTAAAGGCAAGGATTTTATTTGACATTCCAAAACTTTAAGTGAGGAGGAACTGCTATGGATAAAATAGATAAAGAATTGCTTAATTTAATGCAAAATGAAATTCCAATAGATAAGAATCCTTTTAAAATACTAGGGGAAAAATTATTACTTACAGAAAATGAAGTATTAAAAAGAATAAATAAGTTAAAAAATGAAGGAATAATAAGAAGAATAGGTGGAATTTTTAATTCGAGAAAAATTGGATATACAAGTACTCTTTGTGCAGCTAAAGTGCCTGAAAATGAAATTGAAAAGGTTGCAGAATATATAAATATGTATGATGAAGTGACTCACAATTATATAAGAGAAGACGAGTATAATATGTGGTTTACCATGATAACGCGTTCAGAAGAGAATTTGATTAATATTCTTGAAGAAATAAAGAGAAATACTGGTTTGGAAGAAATAATGAGTTTACCTTCAGTTAAGTTATTTAAGATTAAAGTGGCTTTAAATCTTCAAGGAGATGATACAAATGATTAGTGATTTTGATAAGAAAATAATAAGTAGATTGCAAGAGGATATTCCTATAATAACTAATCCGTATAAGGATATAGCTAAAGAGCTTAGTATGGATGAAGATGTGCTTATAGATAAAATCAGAAATTATAGTGAAACTGGAATATTAAAAAGAATAGGAGCAATACTTTATCATAGAAAAGCTGGATTTAAAGCTAATGCAATGGTAGTTTGGAAGATTGATGATGAAAGATTAGATGAAATTGGAGAATATGTGGCATCCATTTCTGTAGTTACACACTGTTATGAAAGGAAACCTTTTGGTTCGTGGGATTATAATCTATACACAATGATACACGAGAAAGATAAGGAAAGCTGTAACAAAATTATTAAGCAGATAGCTGATGATATAGGAATTGAAAATTACAAAATTTTGTATAGCACAAGAGAATTAAAAAAGACTAGCATGAAATATTTCAAATAAATATATATACAAAGCATTGGTTATGTGATAATATATGTATAAAATAGCATATTAACAAAGACAATGTGGTCTAAAACCAAACTAAGAAGTTTTGTTTTAGGCTATTTTTTGTTGGCAAGGGAGCCTGTTTAATATATATAAATATATTAAGTAGGCTCCTTTTAGATAGATTATATTCACATGTAGAAAAAATTTGCAATTAAAAAGGGGTGGAATTATGGATGAAAGAAAAATCGAAATTATAGATAGGACAATAATTGTTTTGAGAGAAATATTTGGTGATAAGTTAAAAGAGAAAAGCGCACAGGTAAGAGAATTGATAAAATTACTATATATAATAGGAAGCGATTATATAGAAATTACGCAAGAGCTCTATGAAGAACTATCACCATTGCCTCAAGATGTAAAATTCATAATATCTAACAATAATAAAATTGAAATAGAAAGTGTTAATGTATTATATGAGATATTAGACAATAAGCTAAATATATATAACAAAATGAATGCAAGAATAGTAGGACTTGATGACATTATCTTTTATGATTATCAGCAGATTTTTTTAGAGATAATAAAGTTCTTTGGAAATAATATAGAGCTAAGTATAAAAAATAATTATAAATCAGCTACGGCTATGAGTTTAGAATGGGTTAAAGCTGGAGGAAAAAAAGTTGTAACGACTTTTGCAGGAATTGATGGCTTTGCTCCTCTTCAAGAAATATTAGGAGGGTCTTCTTTTTTAGAGAAAATAAAAGATCATAGTAATTATAAGCTATTTCCTAAGGTATTAAGTATATTTGAAGATATTACTGAAAGTAAAATCAGAGGAAATGCACCTTTTATAGGAAAAGATATTTTCAATGTAGAATCAGGAATTCATGTAAATGGAATAGCTAAAGATTCAAGAACTTTTGAACCATATGACCCTAGTGAAATTGGAAGGAAAAGAAATATTATTATAGGTAAGCATTCAAGTGTAAATGCATTAGAAATAAAATTAGAAGAACTAAACATAAAATATGAGCATGATAATTTAACAATTATGTTGGAAGATGTAAGGAAATTGAGCACACAAAAGCGTGGTGGATTAAGTAATGATGAAATAAAAAGATTATATAAGAAACTGTGTGTTTAGATTTTATAAGGTGGTGATATATTGATTTATAATGAAAAATTAGACAATGAAATATATATTGTAGATACAACTTTAAGAGATGGTGAACAATGTGCAGGAAAAGCTTTTTCAATTGATGAAAAAATTGAAATTGCGAAATATATGGATAAAATGAAGATTTATCAGATAGAGGCAGGTATACCTGCAATGGGAGATTTAGAAAAAGAATGCATTAAGAGGATATTAGAAATAAGAAAAAATTCACTAATTTCCGCTTGGAATAGAATGAATAAAAATGATATATTTCATTCAATGGAGTGTAAACCAGATATTATTCATATTAGCGTTCCTACATCGGATATACAAATATATTCGAATTTAGGAAAGGATAAAAAGTGGGTTGAAGAAAATCTTAAGGAATGTGTATTTTTAGCGAGGGACAAAGGTTATGAAGTTACTATAGGTTTTGAAGATGCTTCTAGGGCAGACATTAGCTATCTTATAAATTTGTGTGAAATAATTATTGGTATGGGCGTAAAGCGGGCAAGATATGCAGATACCGTAGGAATATCAATGCCTTCACTTATAAAGGATTCAATTAAAACTTTAGTAAACAATACTGGAATAGAAATAGAAATTCATGCTCATAATGATTTTGGAATGGCGATTCCAATTTCCCTAGAGGCAGTTAAAAGTGGTGCTAAATATGTGGATTGCACGTTGGGCGGAATAGGTGAAAGAACAGGAAATTGTAATCTACAGGAGTTTTTAAAAATATCAAATGCATATTTAAAAAGAAATAAAAAAATTGAGGGATTGATTTAGATATATATGCTATAATTCACAATGCACATTTTACAATTCAAAATTATGGCTAAAATTCTTGCAATATTTTTTTAGAATTATCATGAAGAATTATTTTTGTAATAATAAATTTGCAAGTGGAACTCTATTGAGCTAATTGCATTAAATGAGAATAACAATGTAGAAACTCAATTACAATATGTTCTAATATAAAACATTTCTAAAAATAATTGAGAAAATTATATAAATAAAAAAGTGAGCTTGAAGAATGTAAATATTATTTCAAGCTTATTTTATTCTCTTGAAATTTATATTCAATTTAAATTTGCGGATAAGTTACGATAAAGACTAATTTAGAAAGTTACGTTTTGTAAAGAGCATAAAAAAAATAAGATATACACTCCTTGAGTAGTTCAAAAGGAATTTAGAAGATGTGTATCATAGAGACTATAGATTAGATGAAATCTTAACATTAGAAGAATTTACAAGGATGTATATAAATATGGTATTGTATCATAATAGTGAAATAATTGATAAATATATTATAGATAGAAATATAATTGACACTCTAGCTACTGTATCCTTTATAATTGTAATCACAAGAAAATTATGAAGTGTAAGGAGAACGGTTTTATGAATAAAGTAAAAGAAAGAGATTTCCCAACAGTTGAAGAGTTATCACAAGGATTTAGCGAATTTAAGTTGCCTCAGGCGGATGAATTAGTAGGAAGAAAGGTAATACTAAATTATGAAAATGGATATGAAACGATTTATGAATTTTTAGATAATGAAACTATAAAAGTAAAATATATAAATGGAGAAGTAGAGGAAAAAATATCGGCTATTTATACAGCAGTATCTCCAAGAGAAAAAATATATATAATAGATTTTATATGGTCATTTGGAGAAGCTAAATCATTTACTACAGTTATTGATTTTAATAAAAATATAGCCACAACAGTAATAGCTGAATTACCTAATAAAGAGGAAGTAGCTATCTCGCAGTTTGAAAGAGGAGACAAGGGATTACCATTAACATCAGTTAAAGCAGAGTTTACACATGCTTCAATAGATACAAAATTTAATAGTAATACATTAAAACATAAGTTTACAAGCGAGTTAATAGGTGAAAGAATATTATTTAAGTATAGTTCCAATGATACTTATGAGCATATATATTTAAATGAAAATTATTATACATGGCATTGTGTAAGTGGAATAGAAAAAGGACTTTGTGATACTGATAGATGCTTTTATTTAAAAATAGAAGAAAATTTATATTGGTTTACTTGGTTGGAGAGAGTGGTACCAACAGTAGGAACTGTAATTGAGGATTTAGATTTAAATAAAATGCGTTCATATGGAAAAATATATGGATATGAATCATATGAAATGGGAAAAGTGAAGAACTTCCCAGTAGGTTCATATGCTACAATGCTAAATAAAACAGAGTACTAATGAAAAGACTAATTATACTAAAAATAATATAATGTATTTAGGATTAATTATTTTTAACGTGTAATAGAATGATTAGGATAAATTATTTTCAACGTGGAGGATGAAGTGAATAAATATTTTACTATTGGAGAAATATCAAAATTATTTAATATACCAGTAAAAACATTAAGATATTATGATGATATAGGATTATTTAAACCAACACTTATTAATCAGCAAAATAAGTATAGATATTATTCAATTGATCAATTTGTAATTATTGATATTATAAAGAATTCTAAATTAATGGGAATGTCACTGGAAGAAATAAAAAATGTTATTAATCATGATTCTTCAATAGAAGACACTTTGTCAATTATTGATAACCAGATAGATATATTTGATTTAAAAATTTCAGAATTGCTAGAAATAAAAAATTCTATGGAAAAGTTAAGAACTACTATAACTGATGCAATGAATTCGAAAAGTAATGAGGTATTTATAGAATTTAATAAAGAGCGTAGATATATTTCTTATAATTATGTTTCTAATAATATCGAAGAACAAGAAGTAAATTTAAGAAGAGCAATTTTAGATGTTGAAAGCAAGCAAAGGGAAGTATATTCAATTTTTGGGGTTGGAACTTTATATGAAAAATACATAGTAGAAAATAAGATTGTTAATATGGATATTAGATATTATATCGATGATAAATATGATGCTAATAATTATAATATATTACCAGAAGGTTATTATGTTTCAATAATATTTGATGATAACAGTTATAATAAATATAAATATTATAAAAAGCTTGCTGATTATATTAAGAATAATAGTATAAATGTAGTGGGTGATTTCAGTGAAACATGGATAATCCCGAAATCTTATAAAGGAAAAGAAATTACTTTAGTAAAATTAGAAATAATGTGTGAATGAAATATGCTTAATTTATGATAATGTACAAACCTGATATTGATATTAATGATTATGTCAAACAGTGGAATGTCTGATTAGAGAATGCTTTTTTTATTAAGAATTTAGGCAATCATAATATAATAGAATGGTGTATACTGTTTCATTCATTATAGTATTGTGAGTTCAAATTCCTTCTGGAGTTCCAGTAAGATAAAAGCCCATGAGAGTATTTTAAGGTGCCTATAAATACAATTATGGGCTTTATAATTTTAATATTTAGACTTATTAGATGAACATATTTACAAAGTTACTAAAACTTTAAGCTCATATCTTCACTAGAAATCATAAATATATTTGTGGAGAAAACATTTGAAAATGAGCTGTTAAAGGTTCTTAGTTGTAGGTTGTTACACTTTAGCTTGTCACACTGAAAGTGGGAGCATGCTAGAGTGGTTACAACCTGCTGCTTAGAACCTTCAGCGATATTTTCATAGCTTTTCGGAATCAAAATATTTATGATTTCGGTAAGTTATCACACAAATTTAGTTTTAGAGTGGGAGATCTATATTGAAAAAATATAAGTTGCATAGTATTATTTATAAAGTCCAAAATAATAAATATGTTTAAATAAAATTGTGTTATAATTTATTACATAAATTATTGTAAATTGGCGGGTGAACAAGATGAAGTTGGCAGATGAAAAAAAACAAATTATGAGCAAACTAAAAAGTGAAGAAGTAAATAATCTTCTAGAAAGATATAGCATTTCGAGTATGCTCACTTTTGGAAGTTTTAACAACGATGATTTCACTCAAGAGTCAGATATAGATATAGCAGTAATAGGTATAGAAAATATACCTTTAGATAAAATATTAGAACTTGAATTATTTTTAGAAAGAACTTTGGGTAAAGAAATTGATGTTATAGATTTAAGAAGTAGAGAATTAACTATATTTTTAAAGATAAATGTATTAAATGAAGGGAAAATTATATATTCTAATGATAATAACATTATTTTAGAAAAGTATAAAGAAGAAGTTGATATAATATATAGAGAAAATGAGAATTTCTTTTGGTTTAGAAGAAGGGATGTGTTGTCATGAATCAAGAAAGACTTATAAAGATAGTTGAAGATTTTCAAGAGTGCATAAGTGATATCGATGAGTGCATTGAGATATTAGAAAACAATAGTGATAATAAAATAATGATTAAGCTTGCAAAATCTAGTTTAAGACAATTATTTGTAAGTTTTAATACAATACTAGAAGACTTTACATCAGTAACTCTTAAGTCATTAAAAAAGTATAAAATAGGTATGACTTTAAATGATAGTTTGGAAGTGTTAAAAGAGGAGAAAGTACTTGATGCTGAGTTGTTTAACTTCTTAGAAAAATCAAGACTTCTTAGAAATAGAATTTCACATAGATATAAAGAACCAGCACATGCAGAATTATTTGAGCATGTTGTGAAGTATAAAGATGATTTTAAGAAAATTTTAAATATCGCAAAACAGTATTTAAAAGAGTAAGTAGGGGAAAAGATGCTAGAAGATTTAATCAGTGTTTTAGATAATGTAATATATTTAGATATAGAAACAACTGGACTTGATGAAACATGCTCAGAAATTATAGAAATTGGAGCTGTTAAAGTTAAGAATGGAGTTATAACTACTTATAATACATTAATAAAACCAAGAGGACGCGTGCCAATAAGTATTTACAGTCTTTGCAGTGATTTAAAGGAGGCAGATTTACTAAGTGCTAGAAGTTTGAATTCAATAAAACAAGAAGTACTGAAATTTTTAGAAGATTTACCTTTAATATGTCATAATGGAAATTTTGAAAGAAAATTTTTATCTTTTTATATTCCTGAAATAAAAAATACAATAATGGATTCCATGGAACTTGCAATAATTTTAGAACCATGGAGAAAAGAATATAATTTAAATTCTTTAATTAAAGAAATTACTAATTTAAATAAGGATGAGTTACATAGAGGACTATCAGATTCAATAGACACCTTAAAAGTAGTTAATTCACTACTTTTAAGGCAATGGAATAGAGAAGAAAATAGCAGAAAAAAGAATAAATCTCTACATAACCTAATTATTAAAGAATATCAGTATTTACAAAAATGGCCATGGACTAAGCATTTATTGAAGCCTCCTTTTTTCATTGATGAAGGTTATACATATGTAAATTACCTAGAGAACAAAGAAGAGGAACTTAAGCTAAAGAAAATTCCTATAGATTATTTGAAATATGAAGATTTACTTGAAAATGAAGAGATATGGAACAATGGTGGGGATTTTGGATACCAGTATAGAAAAGATCAAAAGGAATTTGCAAAAAAGATAAGAGAAAATTTTGAAAAAGGTGAGAGGATATTTATAGAGGCACCAACTGGAAGTGGGAAGACTTTTGCGTATGTAATAATAGCTGCTATTGAAACGTACCTAAATAAGCAGAAAAATAGAAAAGATGATGCTAGCTTTATTATATCTACTAATACAAAGGAATTACAAAATCAACTTATTGAGAGAGATATTCCGACTATACTTAAAAAATTAAGATTAGATGATAAATTAAATTACGGTGCTATGAAAGGGAAAGGAAATTATCTTTGCATAGAGCGAATAAATAGATGTGAAGAATTTCAGATGGATGAAAAAGGTAATCTAGCATTACTTTTTCTAAGGAGACTTTGTGAAAATGGTAATTATGGAGATATAGAAAATATAAATTATCTAGTTCAAAAACATCTGGAATTGGATAAGTACATAAGGGAAGTTAATTGTGATAGTGAACAATGTAAGCTTGATAAATGCACAAGGGCTTGCTTTTTGAGAAAAAGGTATAATGAGCTGCCTGAGGAAAACATCACAGTTATTAATCATTCTCTTTTAGCATGCTGGCCATATACTGAAAAGAAAAAAATTAACCACATAATTATTGATGAGGGTCATAACTTAATGGAAAAGTGTTATGATTTTTTTGCTGAGGAATTTTCGTCAGCTGAATTTATACAATTGCTAGATCTTATAGAAAAAGGTCACCCGAGTATTATAGCTATGCTTTTAACTTTAAATGCCAGCTATGGTTATAGGGAAACCATAGAAAAAGATAAAATTATGTATTTAGCAAATGACATTATAGTAAATATAAATATATTATTAAATGATTTTAGAAGTATAAGGCTTGTTAGCGGGGAATATAATTTTACTACTGAATTTTTCCTTCCAAGAGAAGATTTAAAAGGAATAACAAATGCTATAGGATCTGAGATATCAGTTTTGAAAGAAAGTATATATCCACTATATAAGATGTTAAATGATTATATTTATAATATAACTTTAGATGACGAAATAGATGGAGATATTGACCATAAGAATTTATCTGATTTCATAGCAAAGCTTAAAAGTGCATTTGATGTTTTAGATAAGTTTTTAGAAAGCTCAGTGTTCTATGCAAAAATATTAGAAGTAGACTCAGAATATAAATCATTCACACTTAAAAATGTTCCTTTAAATGTTGGAGAGCTAGTTAATGAACATATGTTAAAAGATGTTAAAAGTACAACGTTCTTATCGGCAACATTGAGAATAGAAAATTCTTTTAATAAAATAAAAAAGCATTTAGGACAGGAAAAGGCAAAGGAGTTTATAATTCCACCAACTTTTGATTTAAAGAAAAGGACTAAAATCTTTGCTTTAAAAGATGTTGGGAGGTATGATGAACCATCATATATAAAAAATGTTTCCAAATTTATTTATAATACTGCATTAAAAATAAATGGTCATATTCTTGTTTTATTCAATAATAATGCAAGGAGAACTGCTGTGAGTGAAGAGCTTGAGCTGCTTACTAGAGGAACAAAAATAGAAGTACACATGAGTAAAAAATCAGTAAGAGCTTTAAATGATAAAAATAGGCAAGTTATAATACTTGGAAGCAAGGGATTTTTTGAGGGGATAGATGTACCTGGAGACGCATTAAGCTGTGTTATGTTAGATAAAATTCCTAACTATAGTCCAGAATATCCTATTTTAAGAGCAATTACTACATACCAGAAGAAGGGGTATCAGGATGTGAATTATCCGCAGGTATGTATTAAAGCTAAGCAAATATATGGTAGACTTATTAGAAGCACTTTTGATTATGGATATTTCATAATTTTAGATCCAGGGCAAAACTCATATACTATAAGAAATCTTGAAAGAGATTTAAATGGGCCAAGTATAGAATTTTCATCGACTACTAAAGTACTTTCAGAGATGGAGTTTGATTATAATAATTGGAGAAGAAACAATATTAATACAATCATAAACAACATTAAGAAAAGTAATAAAAGCATTAAAAAGGAATTTAACAATGAAGCAAAGAAGCATAAATTATTTTGGGAATTACTAAAAGTTGAAAATGATATGTATTATTTTGAAAACATTAATTTTAAATTAAATGGTAAAATTTGAAATTAAATTTAAGTGATAGCTTACCGAAATCATAAATATTTTGATTCCGAAAAGCTATGAAAATATCGCTGAAGGTTCTAAGCAGCAGGTTGTATCCACAAATATATTTATGATTTCTAGTGAAGATATGCACCTAAAGTTTTAGCAACTTTGTAAATATGTCAATCTAATAAATAGAATTCTTAAATCGGTTATATATATATTACAATTATAGGATGTTTTTTGGCAAATTATTTTGATAATGGTAAAATTTTTAGAAAAAAATATAAGCTTTAAATGTAATATATGCTATAATAAACGTATATAAATATAAAGTTGAAAATTTATTATATTTTCATACGGAGGTGGTAATAATATAAATAAAGTAATTTATTTTACAAAATAAGAAAATTATAATTTAGGATTGAATAAAGAGAGGGATGTGAAGGGTATGGTAGAAAATATAACACAATTATTACAAGAATATAAGAGTACAAAGGAATCCTTAGAATGTGGGTTGAAATGGCTTCCTAAGAATGATTATGCTAAGTCTAAAATCGAAGTTATAAATATGGTCATAAGTGATCTAGAACAATTAGAACAACAACTTAGTTAATAAATTAAAAGTATTAAAGTGAAAATTATAACTTTAAAGTATAAAAAAAGTTATTAACATATAATAAAACTGCTTCAAAACTGTATTTTGAGGCAGTTTTATTTATATATGTTGCAATTCACATTTCACAATTAGGGCTAAAATTTGTGCAATATTTTTAGAATTAAGATGAAGAATTATTTTTGCAACATGTATAATGAAATATATATTATACTATCTTATTTTTAATTATGACCATACTTCATAAATAGCTTCTGCTTCTTTTATTCCTTGATTAAATCCAGCCTTTGCAGATGCTGTAGTATGAGTTGGGTCATAAGGATTTTTTCCTATTGCTAAAATACTATCTTTATTAGGTACAATAAGGGAAACAGATGAGCTTTTTTGCATTTCAGCAACATCTTCTTCAACGCTTGGAACTAGACCATATTTTTGGGGCATAGGCGATAAAATTACAACTTTATCATAAGAAGCTGCCAAATGTGCATTTGTACTCGAAACCATTCCCCCATCAATCCAGTCTATTCCATTAAAGTGTACTAATGGCCAGAGTCCTGGAACTGCACCACTTGCGTTTACTGCATTTATTAGCGTTGTTCCTGAATTTTTATCGAGTACATGGAGATTACCGGTTTTTGCATCTATTGCAGTGACCTTTAACTTTGAAGGCCAGATAGTTGTGGTGAGCCTTGATTCAACAACTAATTTACGTTCTTCTATTGATACTTTTGTAGGATATTTTTTTGCAATATCTCCAAACATCTTTCCAATTTCTTTTTTATTATCTTTACCATATTGAAAGGCTTGGGTCCATAACATCATAAGTTCAGAACTAACAGATACATTTACTTCAGATGCATTTTGGATGAGTTGAGACTCATAAAGTTTTCTCATATTGTAGCCACTTGCTAATGAGGATCCAACAAATGAACCAGCGGATGTTCCGATTATAACATCTGCGTCTGCTAAATTAATTCTCTCTTGTAACAATGCCGCAATTATTCCAATCTCCCAAGCAATTCCGGTTACTCCGCCACCACCTAATACAACAGCTCGTGTTTTTTTATTAATATTTTGCATGATAATATTCCCCATTTCTTTATTATATTAACTAGTAAAGTGTTTAAATATAGTATAAACTATGAAGTAATGTTTATAGTCAAGGGAAATTAGTGAGGTATTTTATGAAAATAAATGAAGTGTCAAAAAAAACTGGGTTGTCTATATCGACTATTAGATTTTATGAAAAGGAAGGATTGATTCCTGAAAAATATGTTAGCAGGGGCGCAAATAACTATAGGAGTTATTCTGTAGATATAATTGAGTATTTATTGATGATAAAAACAGTTCATTCTGTGGGTTTTTCTTTAAGAGAGATCAAAGAGATACAAAAAGGTAATGATAATATAATTTCAATTGACACAAAGATCGAACTCTTGCAAGAAAAGATAAAGGAAGTAGAAGAGCAAAAAGAAAATTTAAATAAAACTGAGATTATATTAAAAAAGATGTTGAAAAATAAATTGAATTCAAAACTCATATTAACTGAAGGATCTATCAATAAAGATAAAAACTAGTTTTGATAGTTTTTCGAAAAACTAATAACACTGTAGATTTACTGAAAGGAGCCTTTTTTTCTTGGTTTCTATCTTAAATATTATGGTAAGAAGTATTTCTTAGGTACGTTTTATTTTAGATAATATAATTAAATAGCAGCAAAATAAAAGTAGTGAAAACATACTGCAATATGTTTTTCACTATAGTATATAATTCTAGTTGCTTAGGGAACTAATATCACTAAGATTTTTTATTAAAAAAATTAGTAGCATATTAATTTGACCTAGGCTACTATTTTTTTTAGGTTTTTTCTATAAGAATCACTACTAATGTTAACAATGATATTAAGAACAATCCACTTTGAAATAATAATATTAAAGTATCGTTAATCATATATATAGCATCACTTCTTAGAAAGAGTTAAGTGATATCTGTACTCACTATATGATAGGGATATTTCAATTTATAAGTAAGGTAATAATAATGTTAATTGTATCTTTGACTAATATTGTTTGGCGTAATTAGCAAGTAACTTGTCGTATTCTGCTAGTTACATAGTCATATTTAATAGGTATAATGTAATAAATGTTGAACTAGCAATGCAAAATGTAATTATAACTAAATTAGTGAATATGTAAGCATTTAAAGGAGGTTTATATACATGACATCTAATGCCCGCATTAAAATCACGGCAGGATTTTGGGAAAGTTTATATCAATTAGGGATTGATGCTAAGCATGTAGTTAGAAAAGCACGACTACCGCTTACAATTATTACTGACCCTTTTGTAACAACCACTCAATATTTTGCAATCTGGAAAGCTTATTCAGATATCATTGATGATACTGCTAAAGGAATTATTAAGCTTGCGACCGTATTTGAAACAACCCATTATCCGCCCACAGTCTTAGCGACTTATCACGCTCGCGATTATCGTGATGCGTTAAAGCGAATGGCTCGATATAAACAAATGTGTCCTCCTGAAGGTTTACGCATTACCGAGAAAGGTGATGAGTGTACAATAGAATTGGAATGGTTGTATGTTGAACAGCCTGGTCCACCGATTTTGGTTGGTATTACTTTGGCATTTCTTCTGGAGCTAGGTCGCAGAGGGACAGCTCAACCTTTAAGAGCTAAATTGGTAGAATTCTCAGATTCTATGGGTAATGTACAAGTGCTTGAAGCTTACTTTGGCTGCCGAGTTCAGACCGGTGCAAATTGTAATCGCTTGACGTTACATCGAGGAGATTTGGACCGCCCATTTGTTTCATATAATGCAGAGTTGCTAGAGATTCTGACTCCAGCACTTGAACAATCGCTGGATGAGAGACAACGAAGCTATTCAATTACTGAGATGGTCAAGTGGATTGTAAAACGTAGCCTAACAGGAGGGTGTCCAGATATTCAGACCGTCGCTAGTGAGTTGGGGATGAGCAATCGTACATTGCAGCGCCGTCTTATTGACGAAGGTACGAGCTTTAAGAATGTATTAACACAAGTCAGGCATGAGCAGGCAATAGAGTATTTGACAGACTTATCTCTCGACATTAAAGAAGTAGCCTTCATGATTGGATATGAAGACAAAAATTCATTCTACCGCGCTTTTCGACTTTGGGAAGGTAATACTCCTTCAAATTGGCGTGCTGAGCATGTAGGTAAAAATTAGATAAATTCACTTTGTCTGAAAAGTAAAATGTATAACACTATATTATAAAAAAGTTAATCTAATAAAAATTACAAAAGAATAAGAGTATTTGTTTGCATTAACTTTTTAAAATCTTAATAAATAATTTAAAAGGAGAAATGTATCATGGATATGGGATTAAGCAATAAAACAGCTTTAGTTACGGGATCAACAAAAGGTATAGGTAAAGCAATTGCTATGGAACTTGCTAAGGAAGGTGTTAATGTACTAATTAATGGACGAAATTATGAAGAAGTAGAACAGATTGTAAATGAAATTAAATCAAAATTTCCAACTACTTCTCCTCAAAATGCTACAGCAGATATAGTAAATGTTAAACAAAGAGAAGCTTTATTTGAGAAATATTCTAGCATTGATATTTTAGTTAATAATATGGGTATCTATGAAATTATGGAATACAATGATGTTGAAGATGAAATATGGGAAAAATACTTTAAAACTAATGTTCTTGCTGCAAACGGATTATGTAAATTTTATTTATCTAAAATGTTAAAAAATAATTACGGTCGTATTATTTTTATTGCAAGTGAAGAAGCAATTATGCCTTCTGGACAAATGCCACAATATTGCATGACAAAATCAATGTTATTATCACTATCAAAGAGTTTATCTAAATTAACCATAGGAAAAGAAGTTACAGTTAATACAATTATGCCAGGACCAACACTTTCTGAAAATGTATATGAAATAGTTGATAGTGTATATTCTGAACCAAATATGACTTTTGAAGAAAAGGAGAAAAAATTTATGGCTGCAAATTTACCTAAATCTGAAATACAGCGTTTTATTAGGCCAAGTGAAATAGGTAGATTAACTACATTTGTATGCAGTCCTTGTGCAGGAGCATTTAAAGGTTCTCCAATTCGCATGGATGGAGGAATGGTACCGACTATTTATTAAATGTATCTATATTATTCATGCATAAAGGATTGATATAATCAAAGAAAATTGTACATAAAGCAAGCAATTCTTATGTGTTTAATAAATCGGTTCTTAATTATTTTTTCTATTTTAGCACTTTGTAATTTATATAAATCTTAATAATTAAACTTGACACTATTCATATTCTCATTAGGCTAATAATACGAATTTGAGACATTAGACATATTAAAATATCCTAGTAAAGCTTATTTATGCCTTACTAGGATATTTTACTGCTACCTTTAAAAATATTACAGGTGCTAAAATTTTTATGATTACCATAGAAAAGCACTATCACCCTTTTTGTATTATTATAATTAGCGTATCTTTAGTTTATAATAATTAAATTCGTTGATTATTTATTTTAACAGGTCCAATATTTCGTTTTCTGTAATTGAAGAATCGCAACGAACTTCTATTTCTCTATTTTTACTAACAATAAATCCTGGTACAGTTACAATATTATATTTTTCTCTAAATGAGTCAATTAAATTATCTGAAAAATTAGAACTATCTACATAGTAAATTGTTGTGTTAATTTTATTAGTCAAGGCACTTAATTTTTTAGTAAATTTACGGCAGAATGGGCATGTTGCACGACCAATATAGATAACAGCTAAGTCTTCATTAGATAATAATTCTTCTGCTTGTGTAGAAATCACTTTTTCAAATAACTTTACATTCTCTTCATAGTTATCTTCTTCAAACATATATATCCTCCTAGTTTTTTATAATAGTATATCAAAGGCAAATTATTAAATCAATTTAGTTAGCTTTTCTAGTAGTTATTTTGTGAAATTATAGAAAGTATTATAAAAGAAAATTCTAGGTTAAGAGATGTAAAAAGGGTTTAAAAAGTTTTATAATTCACTCAATCAAATGTTTCTGTAAGAATTATTGTATTAAGTAAAGCGGGTGACGTATAATAAGCCAATTTACAAAATAATTATGGTATTTAAGTGGAAATAATAAGATAAGTAATATAGTAAATTAAAATTGACAATAATTGAATTTAGTAATGGTATATTTGCTATAATAAAGAGATGAGGAATTGATTATGAACAAAAATATTGCTGAAGAGTACATTACTTGTCGCTCTATTCATATTTTTTGGTAGTAATAGAAGCATAAATAGGCTTGATATTTGTTCGTTAGATTAATACAAAAAGCATAATTATAAAAATAAGCATATTAAATACTTAAAAAAAGGGAGGAAAATAACATGAAACTAACAATGTATGGGGCAGCAATTTGTCCAGATTGTGTTGAAGCAAAAGTTATTTTAGAAAAACATAAAGATATAGAATTAGATTATAAAAATATTACTGAGAGTACTAAAATATTAAAGGAATTTTTATCTTATCGTGATAATGATAAAATGTTTACTAATGTTGTTAAAGAGGGTAAAATAGGTATCCCATTTTTTATTTTAGAAGATGGAACAAAAACGTTAGACATATTTGATCATTTGGATATAGAAAAGCCTAAGAAGGTTGTAAATAGTTGCTCTATAGATGGTAGTGGTAAATGTTAATAGATGTTAACTTATTGTGAATTTTAAAGGTCAGGCTTCACCTTCACCAAGTTAAGGCGGTAGCAAAGATAGCCTAAATGAGAAATACTATACCCTCTCTCGGTTTTTTATCGGAGGAGGGTAATTTTTTATCTTATGTCCATTTGATAGAGTATCAAAACTCGAATAAATGAATTGTGGTAAATGTTCTCAAAAAGGTATAGACAAATAATTATCGAAAAATATTAAAACGTGATTTAAATCAAAGATGTATTTTCTTATTAATAATATAATTAATTCATAAGATAGAACTTGAGGAGGAATAAGAATGAATACATTTAATAGTAATCAAAAAATTGGAGAGATAGTAACTAAGTTTCCAAATGCTGCAGATATATTTAAAGAATATAAAATTGACTTTTGTTGTGGTGGAGATAGACCGTTAATTACAGCAATTGATGAGCAAGGAGTTAATGAAGCAGAAATACTAGAAAAAATAAATGCTTCATATGAAAAATTACAAAATAAGCTTTACACAAATAATAAAAATTGGGTAGAAGCACCTTTTGATGAATTAGTTGATCATATTGTAAATGTCCATCATGGATATCTTTATGAGAATCTTCCTAAAATAAGTGAATTAACAACTAAAATATTGAGAGTACATGGAGGAAATCATCCTGAACTTTCAAAAGTACACAAGTTATTTCATACTGTAAAAATGGAATTGGAAGCTCATTTAATAGAAGAAGAAACAATTCAATATCCGGCAATTAAGGAGTATTTAAGAAGCAACAGTGAAGTGGATTTAGATAAGGCAATAAATATAATCAATCAATTGCAAGACGAGCACACTGGAGCAGGTGATATACTTAAAGAATTAAGAAAAGTGACTAATGATTATAAAGCTCCATCAGATGGATGCAATACTTATAAATTAACTTATGCTAAACTTGAAGAAATGGAATCAGATATATTTCAGCATATACATTTAGAAAACAATATACTTTTTCCAAGACTTTCTGAATTGAAGAAATATTAAATTTGCCGGGAAGTATATTGTTAAACTGAATTTTAATAAAAATTATTAAGAAGATGTAAGTAGCATCATAGATATTCAAAAGAAACACTATATATTTGAAGAATAAAGTTTATTTTATATATTTTTTGAATATGCACTTAAATAAAATATAGCAGTTACGAGTATAAGTTGACTGTTATATTTTTTTATTCATAAAACACTACAATCTTTATATAATCTTTATACGAATATAAGAATTTTAATCCAATCTTTATACCTTAAATAGTATTATTTATATTTAAGATTGAATTCTGACAAGATGAAAACAATTTTAGATTTTATGCTTATACACTTACTAATTTTGATTTTTTTCCGTTATATCATTATTTCTAGGAGTAAGGAGGATACAATGAAAAAAATAGTTTCTATATTTTTATTTTTTGCAATTATTAGTATTGTTATGATGGGGAGGAGTAGTAATCCTTATAGTGGCAAATACATAACTTCAAATAATACTATTTTAGAACTTAATTCAACTGGAAAATGCAAGGTTATAAATAATTTTTATAAAGATGTATTTTACACCTATGGTCGATATACAATAAGCGATAATGAAATAGAAATAATTTTTGATAAAGATAAACGAAATTACTTAAATGTTGAAAGTTTAAAAGGGAAAGTTAAAGGAAGTAATATAGTATTTTATGATTATATACAAGAAGGAAAAGAGTGCGTATATTCAAAAATAGAATAATACTAGCTTTATTTTATATATATCTATATAATTTTGTAGGTATAGGGTAAAATTAAGTGAAAGTTAGGAGTGATTTAAGTAGATATTGATAAAAAATAAAATCCAGATTATCTTTTAAATCAAATAAAGGAAGAAGAAAAAGAGTCTTCAAGAGGAAAACTCAAGATATTTTTTGGGTATGCAGCTGGCTTCGGAAAAAGTTATGCTATGCTTATGGAAGCTCATAATATGAAAAAATTAGGGCACGACATAGTAATTGGATATATTGAACCTTATAGGTAAAAATCTCAAAAAGCCAAATGTATTTTTTCGTTTTTATGCAAGAGATATAGTTGATAAAATTATGGAATTCAATTCGTATATAGATGTATATGTTATACCAAATTCAATAGCAATCAGAAGAAATGAAAATCATATAAAAAAGAATAAGACCAAATTTATTATATCGTTAAAAGAAATTTTAATATCAAGCCTAATAATGTTAATTTCTGCGTTGGCTACATTATTTATTGATAAGTTAGGCTATGGCTAAGCTAATGTTATTATGATTTTTATTTTAGGAGTTATTATTGTAAATATTAAAACCAGAGGGTATATTTTAAGATTTATATGTTCTACAATTAGCGTGATTTTATTTAATTATCTGTTTACAAAACCTAGATATTCATTACAATTTTATGATAAAAGCTATTTGGTTACATTTCCGATAATGCTGATAGTAGCTTTTACAATAGGTACACTTACAAATAAGATAAGAAGAGAAGCAGAAAATTCTTTAGCAAGAGAAAATACAACTCAAATTTTATATAGAGTAAGCAGAAAATTATTAAGTGCAACAGGCACATCAGATGTTATAGGGATAGGTATAAAATACTTATCTAGGTTACTAGAAAGAACAGTTATCTGCTACTTGGCACAAGAAAATAAGCTATCAACTTCATTTATTTATACAGTAATTAAAGGGGGAAAAGATAGAAGTTTATTAAATGAGGATGAAGAAGCTGCTGCGTATTGGACATTTGTAAATGATAAAGAATCTGGTGCAGGTACTAACACTTTTTATGGAGCAAAAGGATATTATATTCCTTTAAATTATATCAGAAGAAACTAAAGGAGAGCTCCTTCAAGGTATTTATGATGACACTGAGTGGCTTATAAGATTAGTAGAAAACTTGCTTATTATGACGAGATTTAATGGTGGAAATCTGAAAGTTAGAAAAAGCATTGAAATTGTATTTAGAACAAGACATAATATATTTATATTTATTGCAAAGGATGATTAATATGAAATCAACTATAAAACATAATGATGTCAGTAAATTAAGTCTAGGAGGAATCTTAGTTGCGTTAGGCGTAGTTTATGGAGATATTGGAACTTCACCTCTTTATGTAATGAAATCAATTGTTCAAGGTAATGGTGGTTTGGAAAATATATCTGAAAATTTTATTCTTGGATCTTTATCATTAATTTTTTGGACGATAACTATTTTAACAACAATAAAATATGTTTTTGTTACATTAAAGGCGGATAATAAAGGTGAGGGGGGGATTTTCTCTCTTTTTACTCTGGTTCGTAATCGTGCAAAGTGGCTTATTATTCCAGCTATGGTTGGTGGTTCGGCCTTACTTGCTGATGGGATGTTGACCCCTGTTGTATCTGTAACTTCGGCGGTTGAAGGATTAGAGCTTATTCCAAGTTTTAACGCTCTTTTTGGCAGTAATCAAGATATTATTATTACCATTGTAATAGTAATATTAAGTATACTTTTTTTTATTCAACATTTTGGAACTGATTTGATCGGAAAAATGTTTGGACCAGTAATGCTTGTGTGGTTTTCAATGTTGGCAATTTTAGGAATTATGCAAATTTCTCATGATTGGACACTATTACGTGCATTGTCTCCATACTATGCAATAAAGATTCTTCTTAGCAATGAAAATAAATTAGGATTCTTTATTCTGGGCAGCGTATTTTTAGCAACCACAGGTGCGGAAGCATTGTATTCGGACCTTGGGCATGCTGGAAGGAAAAATATTTATGCATCTTGGCCTTTTGTTAAAATCTGTTTATTATTAAATTATTTTGGTCAAGGAGCTTGGGTTTTATCTGCTATAAGAAACCCAATGTATACAAATGTAGAAGGCTTAAATCCATTTTTTCAAATGGTCCCACATAGCTTTTTGATTTGTAGTATAATAATTTCAACTTTGGCTACAATTATTGCTTCTCAAGCATTAATTTCAGGATCGTTTACTCTTGTTTCTGAAGCGATTAAATTAAATTTATTTCCTAGATTACATATAATGTATCCATCTAGATATAAAGGACAATTGTATATCCCTTCAATTAATAAACTTTTATGGATTGTTTGTATTGGACTTATTCTACACTTTAGAAGTTCTGAAAATATGGAAGGTGCCTATGGATTATCAATTACTGTCACTATGCTGATGACAACTATTCTACTATTTAACTATTTATTAAAACAAAAGATTTCATCTGCCATTGCCATTAGTATGTTAGTTTTCTTTGGTACATTTGAAGTTTCTTTCTTTATTGCAAATGCTGTTAAGTTTATGCATGGTGGATATGTAGCAGTTTTAATTGCGTTAACGTTCTTATCTGTTATGTATATATGGATCCAAGGTCACTATACTAAAATTCGCTTATTACAGTATGTAAAAATTGAAGATTATAAAGCACAGCTAAATCTCTTGCGAAAAGATACTGATAGACCTAAATACGCAACAAATCTTGTATATTTAACTAATTCAGAGTATGCAGAGAAAATTGAAAGAAATATAATGTACTCTATCTTAGATAAAAGACCTAAGAAAGCAGATGTGTATTGGTTTGTTAATATTGTTGTTACTGATAATCCTTATGATGCGGAATATGAAGTGGAAACCTTTGGAACATTTTATATAGTAAAAGTTCAATTAAGGCTTGGTTTTAGAATGGAACAGAGATTAAATATGTATTTACGTCAGATTTCTACTGAATTAGTTAAAAGTGGAGAAATAAATATTCAATCTAGAAACTATACTATTATGCCCGATAGAAAAGTTGGCGATTTTCGTTTCTCTTTAATTGTAGAACAGCTTTCATATGAAACAGAATTGAATTTTTGGGAATCCTTCATATACAGAGCTAAGTTGTTTATAAAAAGATTTACTGTTTCTCCGACAAAATGGTTTGGACTTGATACTAGTGATGTTGATATTGAAAATGTCCCGCTCTTTTTAGGCAGCTGCAATAAGGAAACATTAAAAAGAGTTTCAAAATAACTTTATCAAGTTAAACAACTAAGATTCAGGTGTGGTTTGATCTCAAGCTGAATCTTAGTTGAACTTATATCCTCAAAAGGTACCTCGTCAAGGATCGTGCTGTTATCTCTCACTCAAAGAAGTGGAAGTGTTACAGTTTAATGTATAAATATTGGGGTTACTTCAAGTAAATAACAAATAATATTTTTAAAATTAAAGGCAATAAACATCATCAAGTGTTTATTGCCTTTTTTAGTTATTTTATGAGAATCGTCACCAGTTAAAGGAGCTTCACTAGAAAAACCACACACTTCACCTTCATCATATTCAAAATCATTTTTAGGAACCTTTGCGGCTCTTTTTCCAGCCATAAATTATAAATCCTTTTTTGGCAGTTTATTAGAAGTATTTTTATGTTTATTCTTAAAAGATATATGGCTATTTATTAGAGATTCTATTAGAAATATTAATGACTAAAGGCTTAAACTCCTCAGCAAATTTATCTTTTGATAAGATATCTCCATTTTTACATATGTATATTGTTAAGACATGTAAAAAAAATAGACATAAATCCAATTGATATATTAAGGGACTTAGTTGCGACAACAGCAATATATAAGGTTTCATAAAAAAGAAGTGATTGGCATGCTTATTGCTAATAATAAAAGTAACACTTGAAAATAAATAAATTTATCAAGGAGGGAATTTATGGATAAAACGGAACGCTTATTGAAACACGTTGAAGAAAATAAACAGTATAAGCAGCAAATTAAAAAATTAAAGAATAAAATATTTTTAGCAAAAATACTTAAGTATGCACTAAGATTAAGCAACTTGCTTTATGTAGTACCAATCATTCTCATTCTCTTTATATTTAGAAATAATAGATTGATTGGCGCATTTATTTCAATAGCATATTTTTATACAATATGTATGCTGTTAAAGTTAGATGAAAACAGTAGAATTATGAGGTTTTTAAATGAATATTCGGATTCAAATTGTGATATTAAGATATATGAACAAGAATTAAAAATAAAGAACAACGAGTTGTATACTAAATCTCGTTAAGAAAGTAGAAAATTAACTCTTCAAAAAATTAGGAAACTCAATCTAGAAGAAGTCATTCTAAGAAATATAATTAAAGGTGTACAAAATATAGACATAAATAAAATTGATATATTTAGGAATTGATTACGAAAACCACAATATATAAGGTTTCATGGAAAAAATATGATTGGCATGCTTATTGCTAATAATAAAATTAACGGGAGTAGTAAGTGAACTAATATATATAACTTAATTTTTCCACAATCTTTAGTGCAATGCTATTTGCTATTTAAGGATAGGATATCTTTTGTAAACAATTTCGTATTCCTATATGCATAGTGAAATATGTTTTCATTAATAGATAAGGTGGTAGATACTTAAAAATTAAATTTAAAAAATAAATAACCAAATTTGAAGGAGGTCATTAAAATGGAACTAAAAAATGTGATTCTTGAAAAAGAAGGACATCTAGCTATTATTACAATCAATAGACCCAAAGCACTAAATGCATTAAATTCAGAAACATTAAAGGATTTAGACGCTGTTTTAGAAGATTTAGAAGCAGACAACAATGTGTATGCAGTTATAGTTACAGGTGCTGGTGAGAAATCTTTTGTTGCTGGAGCAGATATTTCAGAAATGAAAGATCTTAATGAAGAACAAGGTAAAGAATTTGGTATTTTAGGAAACAATGTCTTCAGAAGATTAGAAAAATTGGATAAGCCAGTTATCGCAGCTATATCAGGATTTGCTCTTGGTGGTGGATGTGAACTTGCTATGTCATGTGACATAAGAATAGCTTCAGTTAAAGCTAAATTTGGTCAACCAGAAGCAGGACTTGGAATAACTCCAGGATTTGGTGGAACTCAAAGATTAGCTAGAATTGTAGGGCCAGGAAAAGCTAAAGAATTAATTTATACTTGTGACCTTATAAAGGCAGAAGAAGCTTATAGAATAGGTTTAGTTAATAAAGTAGTTGAATTAGAAAAATTGATGGAAGAAGCAAAAGCAATGGCTAACAAGATTGCAGCTAATGCTCCAAAAGCAGTTGCATATTGTAAAGATGCTATAGACAGAGGAATGCAAGTTGATATAGATGCAGCTATATTAATAGAAGCAGAAGACTTTGGAAAGTGCTTTGCAACAGAAGATCAAACAGAAGGAATGACTGCGTTCTTAGAAAGAAGAGCAGAAAAGAATTTTCAAAATAAATAATTTTTTAATAATTAGTTAAAAATCTATTAGAGATTTATATATAGTTTGTATCAAATAGGTTTAATTAACAAGGAGGGTAATTTAATGAATTTCCAATTAACTAGAGAACAACAATTAGTACAACAAATGGTTAGAGAATTCGCAGTAAATGAAGTTAAGCCAATAGCTGCTGAAATCGACGAATCAGAAAGATTCCCTATGGAAAACGTTGAAAAAATGGCTAAGCTTAAAATGATGGGTATCCCATTTTCTAAAGAATTTGGTGGAGCAGGCGGAGATGTTCTTTCATATATAATATCTGTGGAAGAATTATCAAAAGTTTGTGGTACTACAGGAGTTATTCTTTCAGCGCATACATCATTATGTGCATCAGTAATTAATGAAAATGGAACTAACGAACAAAGAGCAAAATATTTGCCAGATCTTTGTAGTGGTAAGAAAATCGGTGCTTTCGGATTAACAGAACCAGGCGCTGGTACAGATGCTGCAGGACAACAAACAACTGCTGTATTAGAAGGAGACCATTATGTATTAAATGGTTCAAAAATCTTCATAACAAATGGTGGAGTTGCTGAAACTTTCATAATATTTGCTATGACAGATAAGAGTCAAGGAACAAAAGGAATTTCTGCATTCATAGTAGAAAAGTCATTCCCAGGATTCTCAATAGGAAAATTAGAAAATAAGATGGGAATCAGAGCATCTTCAACTACTGAGTTAGTTATGGAAAACTGTATAGTACCAAAAGAAAACCTACTTAGCAAAGAAGGTAAGGGATTTGGCATAGCAATGAAAACTCTTGATGGAGGAAGAATTGGTATAGCTGCTCAAGCTTTAGGTATTGCAGAAGGAGCTTTTGAAGAAGCTGTTAACTATATGAAAGAAAGAAAACAATTTGGTAAACCATTATCAGCATTCCAAGGATTACAATGGTATATAGCTGAAATGGATGTTAAAATCCAAGCTGCTAAATACTTAGTATACTTAGCTGCAACAAAGAAGCAAGCTGGTGAGCCTTACTCAGTGGATGCTGCAAGAGCTAAATTATTTGCTGCAGATGTTGCAATGGAAGTTACAACTAAAGCAGTTCAAATCTTTGGTGGATATGGTTACACTAAAGAATACCCAGTAGAAAGAATGATGAGAGATGCTAAAA